>JANLWR010000884.1:0-8326 GCA_031364625.1 Deinococcales bacterium
GGCTTGCCACTTCGCACCGACGGTGCAGATTCGCCGCAAACCTTAAAAGTGCGCAGCTTTGCCAGTGCCCTTGAAGCGGCAGGTTTAAACGTCATTCTGCAAGACGAACGCTTCTCGACGCGCATCGCCACACAATCCTTACTGGCGGGCAGCAGCCGCAAAAAACGCCAGGAAAAAGGACGCACCGACGAAGCCAGCGCGATCAGCATTTTACAAACCTGGCTCGAGAAGCAACGCATCAAACGTGGTTCACCAAACCTTTAAGTTGTGATCTTGAATCCAGTGCAATTACAAGCGCTCACGTAGCGTTACAGGGTATGCGAGCACTGGGGCATTCAGCCCGTTCAAATTCAAGGAAAGCAGTAACATAATTTATGTCCCAACCTCGAGCTTTCACCCATCAACGTCTTTGCGCCACCCCGCAAGCCGTTCTCAGTTTTCGCACCGTCAAGAAGGAGTCCCTGTGAAGCGTTTTCCTCCCGTCAACATCTGGTTGATTGTGCTGGCACTGATAATGGTTGGGGTTTTAATCTCGATCAATGTGCCGCGCAGCAATGTTGATCCGATCAATTTTTCGGTTTTTATCGATTCGGTCAGTAAAAACGAAGTAAGGAGCGTTCGCATCAACACCGAGGGCGCGAACGTGATGCTGAACGGTGAAATGCAGGACGGTAAAAAATTCAGCACCGCCACCACCATCACCGACAATTGGAGCAGCCCCAGTTTCTTAAAAGACAAAGGCATCAAAAACGTCGATGTGGACAATGGTCAAGGTATGAACTGGCTGAACATTGTCTTTAACCTGCTGCCAATTGTCGCCATGGTCGGTCTGATGTGGTTTTTATTGCGCGGAATGCGTGGCGGTCAAGACGGCGCAATGAGTTTTGCCAAATCCAAAGCCAGAATTGTTCCAGAAGGTGCTCCCAAAACCACGTTTAAAGACGTGGCGGGTTGCGACGAAGCCAAAGAGGAACTGACCGAAATCGTGGATTTTCTGAAAAACCCCGCCCGTTTTCATGACATCGGCGCAAGAATCCCTCACGGTTGCCTGCTGGTCGGACCTCCTGGAAGCGGCAAAACGCTTTTGGCAAAAGCCGTGGCTGGCGAGGCTCGAGTGCCATTTTTCACGATTTCTGGCAGTGATTTTGTTGAAATGTTCGTCGGTGTCGGTGCGGCAAGGGTTCGTGATCTGTTCGAGCAAGCCCGCAAAGCCGCGCCCTGCATTGTTTTTATTGACGAGATCGACGCCGTTGGTCGCAAGCGCGGCAGTGGTTTGGGCGGCGGCAACGACGAACGCGAACAGACCCTCAATCAACTCTTGGTCGAGATGGACGGCTTTGAAACCAAGCACGACATCATTATTCTGGCAGCCACCAACCGCCCAGATGTGCTCGATGCTGCGCTTTTGCGCCCAGGTCGTTTTGACCGTCAAACCGTGGTTGACGCCCCAGATGTCAAAGGACGCGAGGAAATCTTGCGCGTTCACAGCCGCAAAAAGCCACTCGAGGAAAACGTTGACCTGAAAGTCATCGCTCGTCGTACCCCAGGCATGGTCGGGGCTGACCTCGAGAACTTACTGAACGAAGCCGCGTTGTTGGCTGCCCGAAGTGGACGCCGCAAAGTCAGCCTGCGCGATTTGGACGAAGCCGCAGACCGCGTCACGATGGGACCCGCCCGTAAATCTCGAGTCATCAACGATGCCGACAAACGCATCACGGCGTACCACGAGGTTGGTCACGCGCTGGCTGCCAATCTTTTACCGATGGCAGACCGCGTTCACAAGCTCACCATCGTTCCACGTGGCAACGCCGCAGGTTTTATGATGCCGATGCCAGGCGAGCAAATGCACTACTCCAAAAAACGCCTGCTTGACCGCATCGCCGTGGCACTGGCTGGTCGCGCCGCCGAAGAACTCGAGTTTGGCGATGTCACCACGGGCGCACAAAATGACTTTCAACAAGCCACCAATATCGCCCGCAAAATGGTCGCCGAATGGGGCATGAGCGAGAACCTCGGACACGTCGCGCTGGTCGAAGAGCAACAAAATTACTTGGGTTACGGCGGCGAAGTGCGCCATTACAGCGAAGAAACCGCCCGCGTGATCGACAATGAGGTCAAGAACATCGTCGAAGAACAATTCACCCGCGTTCGCTCGCTGCTCGAGCATCACCGTGAAGACATGGATCGGGTCGTGCGAGAATTGTTAACTCGGGAAACCTTGAGCGGTGAAGATTTTCAAACCTTGCTCGAGGGTGGCGAACTGCCCGAAGACGAAACGCCGCGCCGCGAACCACCCAAGGAAAAACCAGAACCAGGGTTTATGCCGCCAACCGTGCTGCCAAAACCAGGACGGGCATAAAACCGTAGCGGCGCATAGCCATGCGCCTTGCATAACAACGCTTTTTGAACTGGAAGCTCGAGATGGGCTTCCAGTTTTTTGTTGTAGATTGATTCATGAAAAACCGTCTCGAGATTGCCAAAAACTGGTTGCCACGTTACACCGGAATGCCGCTCGAGGGGTTTGGCGATTATATTCTGCTGACCAATTTCAGAAATTACCTCGAGAACTTTGCAAGACGTTTTAACTGCGAAATTCACGGCGAGGGACGCCCGATGCAAGCCGCCACCAACAGCCACGGCTTGACGCTGATTAACTTTGGAATCGGCAGCGCCAACGCCGCCACGATCATGGATTTGCTCTCCGCTCGAGAACCAAAAGGCGTGCTGTTCTTAGGGAAATGCGGTGGTCTTAAAGATTCCACCGAAATAGGAAATTTTATTTTGCCCATTGCCGCCATTCGCGGTGAAGGCACAAGCAACGATTACTTCCCGCCCGAAGTGCCCGCCCTGCCCAGTTTCAAACTTCACAAATTCGTTTCAGACCGCATTGCGTCTCGAGATTTGGAATACCGCACGGGCGTCATTTACACCACCAACCGCCGATTGTGGGAGCACGACACCGCGTTTCTCGAGCGGTTGCAACGCCTGACCTGCATTGGCATTGACATGGAAACCGCCACGATTTTTATTGTCGGACATCACAACCAGATTGCCAGGGGCGCGTTGTTGCTGGTGTCGGACGTGCCGACCACACCCGAGGGCGTGAAAACCGAAGCTTCAGACCGTGAGGTGACGCAAAATTGGGCGGATGTTCACCTCGAGATTGGGATTGAAGCCATGACCGAGATTGAAGAACGCGGAGAGAAGATCAAGCATTTCACGTATTGAGAAAGCTCGAGACAATGTTTAAGAGGTAGGGTTTCTTTTACCAAACAAGCTTTCAATCCATTGCAAGGTGTCTTTGGGAAGAATGCTGGCAACGGCTACCAATGCCAAAATCAGCAACCACAAACCAGAATTACCACCCGATAAAAACACCAATGGTGACAAGCTCGAGAGCACCACTGGCAACGCGTAGCGTGTCCCTAAAGCCAACAAGCCCAAGATCGCTGCCAGAATTGCCCCAAACCACAATGCGACACTTGGGCTGAAGTAACCGAAAAATACACTGCTCGCGCTCAAACCTAAACCAATAACCAACAAGCCTAAGCCCAATTGGTACGGCTCGAGTTTCAGTTGGTGACGTAAAGCATAACCAACTAACCAAAGCAAAGCAAAGACAACGGCAAACTGCATAAACACGTAGGTTTTGCTCAGGGTTTCCCGCAATGATGTTTCAGGAAAACTCAGCACCACACCTTGGGTGGTCACAATTTTAGGAAATTTCCAAACAAGGTTTCGACTCTTATCAGTTGGATACAAACTGCCCCGTAAGAATTTGATTTCTTTGGGAGATTGAACCTCGAGATTGAAATTATTAACCGTGGTACGTCCAGAAAACTGGTAATTCCAAGTATCCGAACCTTGATTTTTGTATCTGATTTGCGCCACAACTTTTTCGTTTGGTTTCAATGTGGCATACCAAGTGAAACCAGTATCAACGGGTCTGACTTCTTTGGCAATTTCACCTCGAGCTTCAAATTCAAAATCTGTTAAAGCGCCACTGTTGTTTGGAAAAGGGAAAATAAACACAACATCAAGCGGTGTGTTGTTGCGGTTGCTAAAACTGTAACTTCCTTGAAAACTAGCACGATAAAATGAACGCCCCAAACCGGTATCTCCGAATTCAAATTTTGTGATGATGTTGCTGCCATCAATTGGCAATTGGTGCTGTTCAACAATTTGTGCTTCACGCACAAAATACAAACTCTTACCGTTTTTAAGAATGCTGTCCACCACTTTTCGCACATTGCGGCTTTGTGGTTCGGCAAGATAATCCCTGACATACGGCAGTATTGCTTCTCGTCCTTCTTCGTCTAAACGTTTCAGCACATTGGGAGGAACTCGAATGCTGCGTGTGTAATTTTTTACTTCCGTATAATTGAGACTTGGTTCGGGCTGAACCGTATCATGCCCTGGTGGGTCTTCTAATTTTGAAAACCGAGCATTGTTCTGACTGACGTATCGTAAACCAACAGCGTATTGAGAAATTTTAATCCCAAACAAAACGAGCATTACCACAATTCCAATTGGAAGCCAGCGGAATGACACTCGAGCTTGTTGGTAAAGCCAGTTTTTGAAGGCATCAAAACCTTCACGGTGAATGCTGTAAAGCACCAAAACCAGAACAAGTGCCAGACTCAAAACCAGCAAAGCGAACGGGAAAACACTGAGCAAATTTGCCAGCCATAGCTCGAATCGGGAAAAGAATCCGCCAATAGTATTTTGAACCATGCGTTTAGATTTAACCGAGTTTATGAGTTTTGATGAGAGCGTCTGTATAACGAATTCAAGCGCTGCCACATTTTAAAAATTCTCGAGTCTCACTGGATTGCCTAATCCCCGTCAATTCGTAACATGAATCCTTACGGTTCAAACACGCTAACAAACGCCCGTCGGTCGCTGCGAATCCAGTAACGGGTGTATGCCAGGGGCGAATCACCAAAAAAACTGATGCGTTTCATCAAAAAGGCTGATGCACCAACGGGAAGCTCGAGCAGTTTGGCGTTTTCGTGCTCCAAGTTGGCGGTCTCTAAGGTTTGTTCGACGCGTGAAATGCTGAGTCCTAACGTGCCAACCAGGGTGTCGTGCAGGCTTTCAACGCGAAGGTCGGTTTTTAAAAGGGCTTCGGTTTGCTCGAGTTTTAAAAAGCGTTTCTCGAGCAGCACGGGCAGGTCGCCCAAACCACGAAGGCGGACAATCTCGAGGATGGCGGTGTTTGGCGGGATTCTGAGGGCGTCGCTGACTTTGGGCGTGGCGGTGGAAATACCGGCTTTTAAGACTTTGGTGAACGGCAGTGGTTGATCTGGAAGCTCGAGCGCCAGTTCTTCGAGGCTACGAATCCTGAACACGCCTTGTCTAAAACGCTTGCCCGTGGGGTACGAACCCGCACCTTGAACGCGGTATACGTAACCTTCACGCTCGAGTTCGTCCACGGCGCGGCGGGCGGTCATGCGTGACACTTTGAATTCGCTGGCAACCTGGGATTCGCTGGGAATCGGTTCGCCTTCGCGGTATTTGCCAGCCAACAGACGGGCTTTTAAGGTGGCTTTGATGTGCGGGTATTTGGGCATTAAAGTCCTTCGGTTCTGGGAATCAGCACGTAAGCCAGGCGCGTGTCCTCGAGCACCAGCGCCCAGTGATGCTCGAGCGCGGGAATAAAACTGATGTCGCCCGCTTGAAGGGTAGACGATTCTCCGCCCGAGGTTGCAGACAGTTTGCCGCTTAAAATAAAACTGATTTCGTCTTGGTCGTGCACGCTCGTTCCCTCGAGTGGCAGGCGCGTGCCAGCTTTAAACTCCAGAATGCCTGCAATGGCATTTCCAGTTGGGATTGGGAACTCAACTCGGGTCTCTAGGCTGGTTGGTCGGTGCAGTTTCACGATTTTCAGTATAGCCCCTTCCAGAATTGTATTAGAATGACAGCGTGAAATTTCAACAAAATACGCCCAAAGAATCCACGCCAATCTGGGTTTGGGCTTTGGTGATTGCGGCTGGTGTCGGGCTTGGTCTGATTCTGAAACCACTTTTGCAGGGTGGCTCGAGCGGTGTTGCCAGTCTTGGCACACCCAGCGTGCGCTGCGCTGGACCTGAGGGTTCAGAATTGGCTTTGTCTGAATTTATTCAAGGTGGTGGACTTGATACGGGGTCAATCGGTGGCAATAGCATCACTTTCTCGCGTCAGTATCAACTCGAGCGACCTGGGCAACCCGCACTCAGTTTTGAAGCCCCGTCAGATGCCTCAAACGCGCCGCTAAAATGCGAGAATGTGGCGTTCGGACCTGGACCTCGGGTGCGTTTTGCCAGGGGGGCAAATGCGGTGATTGTTGAACTGGTTGGACCTTTAATTAAGACCTTTGAAGCCAGCAAAGACAGTGCCTTGTCTAAATTGTTGATCGAACCACGCTGGAAATTGGCTTTAAAGCTTGATGATTACCAAGCAACCCTGCCGCAAATTGATAATGCAGGCAAAAATGTGCGTTTAACCTTGGATCGGATTGCTGGCAATCGCAATTTCCCAGCCAAATTGGTGATGCAATCCAAAGATGGTGGCTCGAGTTGGCAATTTATGGCACAGGAGAGTTTGCAAGGTTTTTAAACCGCGTTATCAATAGCTTACTCGAGATTTAAACCCAGCCCGAGATGTACGAAACACATTTCTCTGACTGAATTTCATGGCTGAAGCTTTTTGACTTTGAAATACTTTTGATTGTTAACCGATGTAATAAAACAAAGCTAAGGTTTTCAAGCGTACCCTTAGGATTTCTTGATTGTTCTGATCAACTGATCCTACTCAATTTGATCTTTATTTTTTTGGCAAAAATCAATCGCTGATTGGGCTGCAATGCTCGAGATCAAACCAAACATCATCCGAGCGTGATGAAGCAGCTTGCCCGATTTATCAAGTAAAAAACATTTTAAAGCAAGCACATTTCAACTCGAGATGCCAAGAAATAAAATCTTTTGCAGAATCAAAATTTGCATTCTCGTTGAAGCTTTAATGTATTCAATCTCGAGCATTGAACATTATTTAAACATGACTTGATTTGACAAATAGAAGTGTTAATGCTTAACATAAAAACCTATGGCATACAAAACTGTGGATCAAATCATTTCAGAAAACACCTCGTACAAAGGTGCAAGCCTCTACAACGCAATCGTCAACGCCATCAAAGATGGTGGTTTAAGTGGAAAAGCGATTCCACTGAACCGCAACGATGCCAACAGCAAGTTCAAACTTGCCAAAGCCACCTCACGCAGTGGCAAAAGCGCCACCCGCGAAGTCACAAACTTTGTGATCATTGACCAAGGTGCATTCGACAACTGGTTTAACAGTGCCAAAGCAGGCATTCGTACCACCAAAGTCCTCAACCGTGCGCAAATGACCATGCCGAGCCTGGAAGACATTCAAGCCGGTAAGTACACCCCAGAACAACTTCAGGAAATGGCAACCCACGTTGCGGGTAAGCGTTACGGTTCACACCGCGCTGGTCCACGCAAAGCCAAAACCACTGGTACAGGCAAACGTGGTCGCCCAGCCAAAAACGCTGGCAAAGCCGCCAAGTAACCTCAGTTTTAAACTCAAAAACGGGGCGCATTTGGTTGCGCCCCGTTTTCATGTCCGTAGAATCACGACCTTGGAGTAGACTGAACTCACCATGAGTCAAGCATTCTCTGATCTGCTTCACATCGAACGAAACCCAGGCATGGAACTCGATCTCGAGTGGGTCATGCGCACCAAAATCAATCGCAGTGCCATCGAACGCCGCTCGAGCACGATCCCGACGCGGCGCACCGTCAAAAAAGATTGGCAGGCGGCATGGTTGCTGCGAGCCATCACCTTGATTGACCTGACGACCCTGGCAGGTGATGACACCCCAGGCAACGTGCAACGCCTGTGCGCCAAAGCCAGGCAACCCGTCCGTAGTGACCTTCTCGAGCGTATGAACGCCACCAACTTGGGCATCACGACTGGCGCGGTTTGCGTCTATCATGCCTTGGTCGAAACCGCCGTGAAATCGCTCGAGGGTTCGGGGATTCCTGTTGCCGCCGTCAGCACAGGCTTTCCCGCAGGTTTAAGCCCCATGCACACCAAACTCGAGGAAATCCGCTCGAGCGTCAAAGCGGGTGCAAAAGAAATCGACATTGTGATTACTCGAGGGAACGTCCTGCGTGGCGACTGGGAAGCCTTATACCGCGAAGTCAAAGCCTTCCGTGAAGCCTGCGGCCCGGCACACATGAAAGCCATCATCGCCACCGGCGAACTCGGTACACTGAAAAACATCATGCGCGCCAGCATCGTCTGCATGCAGGCAGGTTCAGATTTC
>JANLWR010000913.1:0-2229 GCA_031364625.1 Deinococcales bacterium
CCTGGTCGCCCGTCGGTGCGTCCGTCGAGGGTGCTCAGAAAATCAGCATTCCAGCACCAAGCATGACACTTGGCGCGGACGGGCAGCCGTTCGTGGCTTTCGCTGCCGAATCAAAGCCCACCAACACGCTCTCGTTGACAGACATTTACGTGCGCCGTTTTGACGGCTCGAGTTGGAAAGATGTGGGTGCGTCGCTCTCGGCAGTCACCGGACCTGGTATTTTCGGTTACGACCAATCGGGCGTGGCGTGCTCTGCCATTGCCATTGATGCCGCAAACAACCCTGTGGTGGTCTGGCAAGAACTGACCGAAGCTCAACAAACCACTTACGCCTATTACGTGCGGCGCTACAACCCAAGCACGGCACTCTGGGAGGCTATCGGCGCAAACGGCGGCAAACTTCCCGATACTGCCTACAACGCCTGCTCGGTCTTATCACTCAAACTCGATTCGCTCGGGCGACCCGTGGTGGCGTACAGCGCATTCAGTGGCTTGCTGGTCAAACGTTTCGACGGCACAAATTGGGTTGGACTTGGACCAGACGACGGCAACCTCGGACGGCTCGATTTTCAAGGGTTTAACTTTGCGCTGAATGCCGCAGACAACCCCGTGTTAATTGGCAACGAACAAAACGGTTTCGCCGTCGTCAAGCGTTTTAACAGCGTCTCGAGCCTCTGGGAAAATGTTGGACCTGATGCCGGCAAGCTGCGTGCCGCCGGATTGATGCTGGCAACGCCAAAATTGGTGCTCGACGCTGCCGGCAATCCGCTCGTGGCGGGTACGGTCAGGGTCCCTTACGGTTCTGGCGTCACCAGTTCCGACATCACGGCGTTTCGTTTTAATGGCACAGACTGGCAAGAACTTGGCGCTCGAGCACTCAATTACGGCGTGGATGTCGGACAGCTTGCGACTGTGGCATTTGACCAGGATGCCAACCCAGTCATGGCTTACATCGGTTCGACGGGCGACAATTACGGCTTGTATGTCAAACGTTTTAACGGCTCGAGCTGGCTGGGCGTGGCAACCAGTGCGGGCAAAGTTGGCGTGTCCGCAATCGGGTCACTTACATTGGGTGTGAACGCTGGGAAACTCGTATTGGCGTTCCAGGGTATTTATGCGAACGCTTCTGGATTTTCTGCGAGCGTCTCCGTAATTCGCTATCCTTAACTCGAGATTTTTGTCGGCACGTCGCTGTATCGCATCTCGAGTTGGTGTTGAATTGAATGCCCGAACTTCCAAATCAATGTTGCGCCACTCGAGTTTCACTCAGGTCTTTCAAAACAAAAGGATGGACACCATGACGGCACCGATTCAGACCACTTCCAGCACGATGACTGAGGCAGAACGGGTCGCTCGAGAGCATTTGCGAATTTTTGCCTCCGGTGACGAAGCCGCCGTGACCGCAAACGTCAGTCTGGATTACGTCAACATTCGGTCGTTAGAAGAACCCGCCGCGACTCGAGTGCCGGGTCCTGAAGGCTTTAAAGCCACGATTCGTTGGGCGCACCGTGCCTTCACGGACATGCAATTCGAGTTTCACCAGGTGGTTGTGAACGGCGATCTGGTGGCTTTGCAGGTCAGCCTGCATGGTCGGCAGCACGGACTATTTGTGGTTCATGCTGCCGATGATGCCAGGGTGATGGACGTTTTTCCGTCAAATGGTCGTTCATTTGTGGCAAAGCACACCCATTGGATCACGGTTTCAAATGGCTTGGTCACCAAGCATGACGCGGTTCGTGATGACTTGGGAATGGCGCAGCAACTCGGCTGGATTCCGCCCAATCCAGTCTTCATTGCCCGAATGTTGCTGGCGCTCAGGTCTGAGCGTCAAAACACGAAAAACCTGAAGTGAATGCCGAGTTCAAGCTGACCGGCTCGAGTTGACGCGGGTGACCGCGTTGGAACGGTCTCACCATACCGAGTTACCGTGCCCACATTGTTTTCGAGCAGTGTAGGCACTTTGCAAAATTTGCCTGGATTTACAATTCGCCTGCAAAGGCTTTGCAAAAGACGATTTGCGGCATGGGTTTATCTCGAGTCGAGTGGCAGCAGTTGCTCAAGGCTTGTGTTTTATGCCAAAGCGGTATACAAAGAAAAACCAAGAGGTCAACATGATTTCAATCCAACAAACACTGACAACTTGGGCAAAATTGCATCAAACGGTGTACCCACCAGAAACCGAACAGCAGTACACTGCGCTGCTCGAGTTTGTGAATACACTGACCAACGA
>JANLWR010000953.1:0-3762 GCA_031364625.1 Deinococcales bacterium
CGTGCGCGACGATGCCACGCCGAAACTTCGCATGATTCGCCGCAGGCTCGAGCCGCTGCGTTCTGAAATTCGGGAGCGTTTGACGAATTTGATGGATCGTTATTCGGAATCCTTGCAAGACAGGTTAATTACCATTCGCCGTGATCGTTTTGTGATTCCTGTGCAAGCCAGCCGTGAAAGCAGCGTGCCTGGCATTGTCGTGGACTCGAGCGCCAGTAACCAAACCGTGTTCATCGAACCCGCCAGCGTCGTGCCGTTAAACAACGAACTGGCAAAATTACTGATCGAAGAAGAACAAGAGGTCACGCGCATTCTGCTCGAGTTGGCGCGAATGGTGGCGGACGAACCTGGGCTTCATGAAACTTTACGCGCCGTTGCCGAACTGGATTTGATTGCAGCAAAAGCCCGTCTCGCCAAAGACTGGCAACTCAACCGCCCACAAACCGCCGCTCGAGGTGAGTTTGAATTGCTCGAGATGCGACATCCTTTAATCGAGAACTGTCAACCGAACACGTTAAAGCTCGATTCCAAACGCCGTATTTTACTGATAACAGGTCCAAACATGGGCGGTAAAACCGTCACCCTCAAATCGCTGGGCTTGGCAGTGCTCATGCACCAATGCGGCATGTTCGTGCGGGTTCAAACCGCCAGATTACCAATTCTCGAGAACATTCTGGTGGACGTTGGCGACGAGCAAAGCATTGAGGCGAGTTTGTCCACCTTCGCGGCGCACCTGAAAAATTTAACCCACATCCTCGAGGATGCCAGTCCAGATACACTGGTTCTGATTGACGAGTTGGGTTCGGGTACAGACCCATCTGAGGGCGCGGCACTTTCGCAAGCCATCCTCGAAAAGCTTCTTGAGGCGGGCGCTCGAGGGATTGTCACCAGTCACCTGTCGCCCTTAAAAGTTTTCGCCTTCGAGCGCGAGGACGTGGTCAATGCCAGCATGGGCTTTGACCTCGAGCGGCTCGCACCGACTTTTAAACTTAATATTGGGCAGCCAGGACGCTCGTATGCCCTCGCCATCGCCAACCGCATGGGTTTCCCCAGCGATACGCTCGAGCGGGCGCGAATCGTGCTCGGACCTGAAGGCGCGAACGTCGAAAAACTGCTCGAGAACCTCGAGCGAGAACGCGAGAACCTGGCGCTCGATGCCAAAGCCGCCAGAGAAGCGCGGGATGCCAGCGAGCGCGAAGCCAAAGTGGTGCGCGAAAAACTCGAGAAATTCGAGTTGGAACGCGAAACCATGATGCTCGAGGCGCAACGCAAAGCCGAAGGTGTTTTCCGTGACGCGCTCGATCAGGTGCGTCAAATGAAAATCCGGGTGCGCGAGGTTGAGTCCGAACGTCCGAAGGTTTTGAACGAACTGCGCGACCTTCGTGCGGCAGCCCAAGCCGAGCGTCCCTACATCAGCGCTGTGGTGCGCGAGCCAGACCCGCTCAAACCGGGCGCGAGCGTCGAAATACCCGCTTACGGTGCAACAGGCACAATCCTCGAGATTCGGGGTGAAGAAGTGCTGGTGCAAATGGGGTTGCTCAAAGTCACCCTGAAAAAACGCGAGTTGAAATTAAAACGATCATCTCCCATGCCCAAAGGCGGCGGTTATATTGCGCCCGCCAATTTCAGCAAAGAACTCAATTTGCGCGGCGCTCACGTTGAAGAAGCCGTCGATGAGATTCGCAGTTTTATTGCCGAAGCCCAGGCTTTGCGTGAAACCCCGATTCGGATACTGCACGGCAAAGGCGAAGGCGTTTTGCGCCGCGTTGTACGCGATTACTTAAAATCTGATAAACGTGTCGAATCTTTCCACGACGCGCAACCTTACGAGGGTGGGCACGGCGTGACCATCGCGCACGTTAAGGTTTAAGAAGGTCTGGTAGGGTGCGCCTCGCGCACCAACCTGCACTGACACTTCAAAACTGCACAAATCCAAGTCTCGAGAAAGCACTGATCGCACTGGCAACCAGCGTCACCAAACCTGCGGTAATGATCGTGTTCATCTCGAGTTGCATAAATCGTTTGCGGTTAAGAATTGCCAGCAAGCTTCCCAATCCCAAGCCGAGCAAGACCACCCACCAACTCGGCTCGAGCAAGGCGGTAAAGGCGAACGTTCCAGCGTTTTTGGCTGCCAGACCGCCCAGCACCCGAGCGGCAATCCCAAAAATCCAGGCGAGCATTAAACCGAATCTAAAACCTTTGAATCCCGCGCCGCCAAAACTCGAGCCGAGCAAAAACGCAATGGGTGTAATGACGAGTACACCAAATGCGCCAACCAGTAAACTAGCGGCGGTTTGCCCAAGGGCGCTCGTGCCGACATACCAGGGATTCCAACCAAGTGTTACGGCTATTCGGTCTAACAGGTTTGGCTTGTACGGCTCGAGCGTGTCAGCCGTGTAGAGTTCGCTGGCGAAACCGTCCTGAGCCACGCTTTGCCAGACCATCACAAGCTTATTTTTGGTCTGGGCAAACTGTGCAAAACTGATGCTGTTTGGCGCAAGAAGCAGTTGTTTGGCTTGCTCGAGTTTTTGAAGGTTTGCACTAAAAATATTGTTTTTCTCAGACCAGTACAAGTGGTCGTTGCTCGCGGCAATCGTTGGACTTGCGCTGGCAAAAGGCACGACTTTTGAACCATCCCAGTACGCCAAAAACGGGTTGTGAACCCTTGTGAGGGCGGCTTTGCGTTGATCGTCGCTTGTTTCCCACCACCATATTGGCACTCCATTTTGCGTCAGCAAATACTGCTGACCACGGGTGTAAACCGCCGCGCCAAGAATTTGCCGCTCGAGTTTTGTCAGACTGCCTTGCAATAAAACCGCATCAAATTTTTCGTCTTGGGCATTTCGGTAGCCCTGGGCAAACAAGAAAAAATACTTGCCACTCGAGTCTCGAGTCGCAGCCAGTGCTCCAATTGAAAGTTTGGTGCGGTAAACAATTCGGGCTTTTTGCTGCCAGTTTTTCAGGTACAAAACAGTGTCCTCGCCCAAAGATTCTGCCCAAACCGCTATTGGACCCGTTTTGTCTGCCAACATGGTTTTCGCACTGGGAATCCCGTTTATGGAGGCTTGTTCAACCTCGAGCTTGCCATTTTTCAACCAACCTACGCTTAAAGCATCATCGCTCGAGAGGTTGCGTTCGCCCCACACGCCCATCACGCCAAAATCGCTGTTGATGCCACGCAAATCTTTTAAACCGCGTTTCTCGAGCAGCTTGTTCTTTGCGCCCGTTTGTAGGTTGACTTGTGTTAACCCTGTTTCCTCGAGCGCAATGACGGTGTTGCTGGTGGCATCCAGAATCAGACCTCCAGTTGCGGTTAAGGTCGTCACCAAGCGCGGTTTACCCCAACCTTTCTGGGCTTGAAATTGTGCTCGAGCTTGATTAAAGCCCGAAAGTACCAAAGTTAAAATCAGTAAAAATCGAAATTGCATTGCTCGAGAATACCGTCTGACGCGGCTTGGGTTGTGGCTTCTCTGTGACTTGAAATTGAATCTTGGCGCTTGATTCTTGAGATTTTTTATTGTGAACTCGGGTTCATTCAGGAATCTCGAGCTTTCAAAACCCG
This sequence comes from Deinococcales bacterium, assembly GCA_031364625.1. GTDB lineage: Bacteria > Deinococcota > Deinococci > Deinococcales > JAAFIG01 > JANXTZ01. Next base: position 3,563 of record JANLWR010000953.1, read on the forward strand.
TATTTAGCGTGTCTGTAACGCAACCTGAGCAATTCAAACGAAAACGCTTGACAGTTCCAAGACTTGGTGATAATCTTCTGTCCGCTCCACGAACGCCTCACGGCAATCAACGAGCGGAGAACCTTGACAGTTCGAGTGTGAGAAATTGAACCCCGACCTACGGACACGTAGGTTTTTTCTTGCGAGGAGTCCTTTGGTCA
>JANLWR010000016.1:0-6106 GCA_031364625.1 Deinococcales bacterium
GCAAAGCGCCCAGCAGCAGCAAGCCACTGACCACCATAAAACCTGCGCCGATCAGGATTGGAAATAAATTGGCGGGAACTCGAGCGTAACTACTGGGATTTTCGATTTTTAATGCTGCCACAAGCACAAAAATGCCGAGCGCCAAGCCAGAAAGTGCAAACAACAAGTCAGGCAAGCTGATTGGCTTTTTCACATTTCCCTTTCAAAAAATAAGGATGCACTTTGGGTGCATCCCAGGACGTGCCGTGCGCTTATTTCAGCATTCCAATGTTGCGTAACGTGGTCACGATTTTGGTGTCCTCGAGTTTTAAGAAAATTTCAAATTTGCTGCCAGACTGGTACAAATCAATCCAACCGCGTTGTTTCAGGGTGTCTTTCCAGGCGCTCGAGGCGCTCATTTTGTCCATTAAATTGACCAGTTCTTTGCGGCGAGTGTCGGTGATGCCAGGAGGGGCGACAATACCGCGCCAGTTTGCCAGTTCGACATTGGTTTTTTGTTCTTTAAAGGTTGGAACGTTGACACCCGCTTGGCGTTTCCCAGCACTGATGCCGATGGCACGAAGTTTTCCAGCCGCGATTTGCGGCAGAAACTCTGAAACGCTCGAGACGCCAGCCGCGACTTGATTGCCCAAAAGTGCCGCCAGGGCTTCGCCGCCGCCGGCGTAAGGCACGTAATTGACTTTGCCCATCTCTACGCCGCTGGCTTTTGCCAACATGCCGACCAAAATATGATCTGTGCCGCCCGCACTGCCGCCAGCGATGGCGGTTGCGCCCGGGTTGGCTTTCCATTCGGCAAAGAAATCGTTTAAGTTTTGAATTTTACTTTGGGCTGGCACAACCATGATCTCGTACTCGCCGGTCAAACGGGCAATCGGTGTGACCATGTTTAAATTCACTTTGGATTTGTTGGTCTGAATCGCGCCGACCATCACCAAACCCATGACCATCAGTTGGTTGCCGTCGCCTTTGGCGTTGACAAATTGCGCCAACCCTATTGTGCCACCCGCCCCAGGAACATTGGCAACTTGCGTTCCAGCCGCCAGACCCGTCGATTCGAGAACATTTTGAATCGCTCGAGCCGTGCCGTCCCAACCGCCGCCAGGGGCAGCCGGAGCCATAATCCGCAAGGCAGAGTTTTGTGCCTCGCCCGTGAAACCAAATCCTGCCAATAGAGCCGCCAAACCCACGCCCAACACCATACGTTTTTTCATAAAAACCCTCCCAAATTGTGTTTGGACTCAGTTTACGTGTTTATCTCCTGAAGTGAAAGGGGTAAGCTCAGAAACCCAAATCGAGCAACGCTTTTCTTAAGCCTTGACGCTCGAGCAAGTAGCGTTTTGACGGCAGTTGCAAACCCAAAGTTGCCTCGAGCTTCCCCTCAAAAAACACGGGAATCGCAAGTGCACACTGTCCTGGAAGCCATTCCTCTATCGAGTACGCAATCCCTTGTTTTCGCACCCGCATCAGTTCGGTGTGCCATTCGTCGGGCGTGGTGATGGTGTTGGGCGTGAACGCCTCAAATGGTGGCGCATTTAATTCCTGAAACGCGTAGAGCACTTTCCCGGCGGCTGTCGCGTTGGCTGGCAGGTAGACATCGGTTTGAATATGCTCAAACTCGAGCGCAGGGTCGGCGTTAAAACGGTCAATACAAACCACACGGTTTTCCTCGAGCACGCACAGCACACCCAAAGTTTTGGTTTGTACGGCAAGGGTTTGCATTTGTTCTCGAGCCGAGCCGTACCAGCCCAGGCTGTGATGCAGTTGTTCGGAGAACTCGAGCAAGCGCCAACTGAGACGGTATTTTCCGTCTTCGCTGCGGCGCAACCATTGCAGGTTTGCCAAGGCTTGCAGGTACAAATGGGTGCTCGAGCGCGGCATTTTTAAAACGCTGGCGAGTTCTCTCACGCCCCAGACGGGTTTTTCGCGGGTGAAATACCGCAAGATCAGGCTGGCTTTCTCGAGGGACTGCATGGGTTCAGTATGCCCCAAACCGTCCAACAATGTTGGACACTGAGCTTGTGATCTGGCACAAAACGGCGCAAACTCGAGTCACCATGCAAACTTCAATTCGTGCCGCCCGTGGAAACACCCGCACCGCCAAAGGTTGGATTCAGGAAGCCGCCAAACGAATGCTGATGAACAACCTCGACGCTGAGGTTGCCGAAAAACCCGAAGAACTGATTGTGTACGGTGGACGCGGCAAGGCGGCACGAAACTGGGAGGCGTACCACAAGATTGTCCAAACCCTGGACAGGCTCGAGAATGACCAAACGCTGTTGGTGCAATCGGGGAAGCCTGTGGCGGTGCTCGAGACGCAACCGCTCGCACCGAGGGTCTTGATTGCCAATTCCAACCTCGTGCCGAACTGGGCGAACTGGGACGAATTTGACCGGCTGGATAAAGCAGGTCTGATGATGTACGGGCAGATGACGGCGGGAAGCTGGATTTACATCGGCACGCAAGGCATTTTGCAAGGCACGTATGAAACCTTTGCGGCGGCTGGCAAAAAACATTTTGGTGGCAGCTTGGCAGGCACAATCACAGTCACGGCAGGACTCGGCGGCATGGGCGGCGCTCAACCCTTGGCGGTCAAACTGGCTGGAGGCGTGGCAATCTGCATCGAGGTTGACCCAGGGCGCATTCAACGAAGGCTCGAGACGAATTATCTCGATGAGGTTGCCAGCAATCTCGAGGATGCAATTCGTTTGGCGAACGCCGCCAAAAAAGCCAAACGCGCCGTCTCAATAGGGCTTCTTGGCAATGCTTGTGAAGTCCTCCCGCAAATGCTCGAGCTTAATTTTATTCCCGAACTGATAACCGATCAAACCTCGAGTCACGACCCAATGTGGGGTTACTTGCCACCCACAAAAAGTGACGAGGATGTTGATAGATTGCGAATCAGTCACCCCGAAGAGTATTTGATTCGCGCTCGAGCCGCGATGGTCAAGCACGTTGAAAGCATCATTGAAATGCAAGCCCGAGGGGCAATCGCCTTTGATTACGGCAACAATTTAAGGGCGCAAGCCAAACTTGGCGGTCTCGAGAATGCGTTCGATTACCCTGGTTTTGTCCCAGCTTTCATCCGCGATTCGTTCTGCGAGGGACGCGGACCGTTTCGTTGGGTTGCATTATCGGGTGAAGCTTCCGACATTGCCGCCACCGACAAAGCCATGCTCGAGTTATTCCCGCACGATGCACGTTTGCAAAACTGGTTGGGGTACGCCGCCGACCAGATTGCGTTTCAAGGTTTACCCGCCCGAATCTGCTGGTTGGGATACTTGGAGCGCGACAAGGCAGGATTACTGTTTAACCAAATGGTGCGCGACGGACGACTTAAAGCCCCGATTGTGATTGGACGCGATCACCTCGACGCGGGATCGGTGGCAAGCCCGTACCGCGAAACCGAAGCCATGCTTGACGGCTCAGACGCGGTTTCGGACTGGGCGCTCCTCAATTTTGCCACAGGAATCTCGAGCGGCGCAGCCTGGATGAGTTTTCATCACGGAGGCGGTGTCGGCATGGGCTACAGCCAGCACTCGGGCTTGGTTGCCGTGGCAGACGGCAGTGATGAAGCGGACACACGCCTGCGGTTGTGCCTCAAAAATGACCCTGCAATGGGCGTGATTCGTCACGCCGACGCGGGTTACGACCTCGCCATTCGCGCTGCCCATGAGCGCGGTGTGGACATGCCGAGCCTCGAGAAATAATCACCATTGCTCTTCTCTCATCCCCGACCCTTCTCTCAACATTGAGAGAAGGGAGAAACCCAAAGGAATGATATGGCTCTCGCAAAAAATGGAATTCTAGCTCTTCTTAAACACCTAGAACCAACAGGTGATATTTGCATTCAAGAAACCCTCTCTCGAATCCGAGAGAGGGTGCGCGAAGCGCGGGTGAGAGTTTACAGAATTCACCCGTTTTTATCGTTTTGCACTGAGAAACCTTTGATTCTCGAGCCACCACATTCCTCAAAGGCAGGTTTTTAATCATGCTGCCCTTCGCCGGAATTTCCACTTTCGCCCGAGCGCCCATTGCTAACCTCGAGCAAGATTGGACTGCCGATGTGGGTGTGCTTGGTGTGCCGTTTGATATCGCGCTTGGTTTCCGTCCTGGAGCGCGTTTTGCCCCTCGAGCAATTCGTGAGGCGAGCTTGCGATACGCTTTACCGATTGAGGGGTTTTATGACCTGAAAACAGATCGTCAACGCCTTGTCAACCTCGAGTTGCGCGACGTGGGCGACGTGGATTTACCGAGTCTCGAGCCTGAATTGGCACGGGCACGGATTGAAACTGCGGCTCGAGCGCTTCGTGCGAACGTGAGACTGCCTGTGTTTTTGGGTGGCGATCACAGCGTCAGTTACCCGATTTTAAAGGCTTTTGATGACGTGCCAGATTTGTATATCGTGCAGATTGACGCGCATCTGGATTTCACAGATGTTCGCAATGACACCAAGTTTTCCAACTCGAGTCCGTTCAGACGGGCGTGTGAGGATTTACCGAATTTAAAGCACATCACCACGCTTGGTTTGCGCGGTGTGCGTTCAGACCGTGAGGCGGTTCAAGCCGCAAAATCTCGAGGTCATACGCTCATCCCAATCTGGGAAATGAACGATCTCGAGCAAGTGATTTCACGGCTTCCGAGCGGTAAAAACGTGTATTTGTCGTTCGATGTGGACGCACTCGAGCCAAGTTTTTTTCCTGCCACCTCGAGTCCAGAACCAGACGGTCTCAGTTTTGATTCAGCGGTTAAATTGATTCAAGCCACCGCAAGCCGCAATCAATTGGTCGGGTTTGATCTGGTGGAAATGACTCCAAACCTAGATGCTAGCGGCAACAGTGCGCTTTTTGCGGCGCGTTTGATTATGGAAACGCTTTTTGCGGTGTTTGATGCTTGATCTTTTGCTGACAGGAATTTCGCAACTTGTGACCCCACACGGTTCGGGATTGCATCGCGGCGCATCTCACGGCGAATTGTTCAAGCTCGAGAATGCCGCGCTTGGATTCCAAGATGGTTTGATCGCCTGGGTTGGGCGCGAATCGGATTGGAAAGGGGAGACTCGAGAAATCATTGATCTCGAGGGTCGTGCTGTCATTCCTGGTTTGATCGACCCGCACACACATGCAGTCTGGGCTGGAAACCGTTTGAACGATTTTGAAGCTCGAGCCTCGGGAATTGGTTACGAAAACATTCTCGCGGCGGGTGGCGGCATTCGCAGCACCATGAAGCACACCAATGACGCCAGCCTCGAGACACTGGTGAACCTCGCGCTGCCCAGGCTAGCGGCGTTGATTCGTTCGGGTGCGACCACAATTGAAATCAAATCTGGTTACGGTTTCACGCTCGAGGCAGAACTCAAAATGCTGTTTGCAGTGCGCGAATTGCAAACTCAAGTGCCAGCACAACTCGAGCCGACGTTGTTAATTCATGTGCCGCCCAAAGATAGACTCGAGCGAGGTGCTTATCTTGACATGGTGGTGAATGAACTCATCCCGCAAGCGGCGGTACAAAAACTCGCAACAGCCGTCGATGTTTTTGTCGAACGCGAAGCCTTCAATGTTCCCGAAACCGAATTTATTTTGCAAGCCGCTCGAGCGAATAATCTCGCTGTCAAACTTCACGTAGACCAATTCCACGCCATCGGAGGACTCGAGTTGGGTATCAAATACAACGCCTTCAGTGTGGATCATCTCGAGGCATCGGGAAACGACCAAATCAAAGCACTGTCCTCGAGCAACACGGTTGGTGTGATCTTGCCAGGTGTGACCCTGCACCTTGGCTTGCCTGCCGCCCCAGGACGTAAATTGATTGACGCAGGTGCAGCCGTGGCGATTGGCACGGATTTAAACCCAGGCTCGAGTCCAGTGTATTCCACGCAGCTTGCCTTGGCGCTGGCAGTGCGATTGAATGGTTTAACCCCAGCCGAAGCGCTTGTTGCCAGCACCGTCAACGCCGCCGCCGCACTCGGATTGTTTGACCGTGGACGGCTCGAGGTTGGTTGTTGTGCCGATGTTCTGGTGCTCGAGGGTGCGGATTGGCGCGAGATTGCGTATGCGTTGGGACGTAATCCTGTTGAACGGGTTTTTATCGGGGGAAATGAACGGCAGGG
>JANLWR010000018.1:0-4143 GCA_031364625.1 Deinococcales bacterium
GGCGATCTCAGCGGGGGTCATTGTGCCACCTTCATGCCAGAGAGCTGCATTTCGATTTCTTCAGACTCGAGATCACTGACACGAAGCGCAATCTGTCCACGAAGTCGCAGAAGGTACACGTACAGCACTGTAAAACCAAGCAAAGACAGCAAAAATGCGATCAGAATGCCAGAATTTGACAATGCTGAGTGTTTTTCGACAATGCTGAGACTTGGGGTTTGATGCAAGGTATTCCACCAATACACGCTCATGTAATTGATTGGCACGCCAACACTGGCAACCACCCCAATCACCGCACTGACTCGAGCGCGACGGGCTGGATCATCGATGATGCCGCGCACCATCAACATGCCGACGTAAACCATAAACATGAGCAGTGTGGTCGTCATGCGGGCGTCCCACTGCCAGTACGTTCCCCAGGTCGGACGACCCCACAACGCACCCGTAAACAAGGACAGCACAATAAACACCACGCCAATTTCGGCACTGCTGGCAGACAGACGATCAAAATGGTTGCGCCGCGTGATGAGGTACGCCAAGCCGTACACCGCCGTCATGCCAAACGAGAGGTACGCCAACCAAGACGAGGGCACATGAAGCGGCAAAATTCGGGTTAAAAACCCTTGCTGCACATCGGGTTGCGCCGTAAACGTAAAGACAAACGTCAAAATCACAACCAGCAAGCTCGAGAAACCTAAGCTTGGTGTGATCCAACTCGCGTCAAAAAAAGATTTTGCTTTACTTTGCATAAAAACCCTCCGTGTTACTTAGTGTACGCTCGAGAGAAAGCTTTGGTTCTATTTTGCGCTTTTAAGATGAAAAACGCACCCCAATGCTGGGGATGAAGATTGTCCCAAACTCGAGTTTGGCATTTAAGGCTGACCAAAACCTGAACGAACTTAAGATTCCACCGCGAACGGAAAAACCAGCGTGCAAACCGCAATGTAAACAACGTTAAAACCCACCAGCAGTCTAAGCCAACCCCATATTTCCTCGCCAGAGCCATTGGTCACGATCAGTGTCGTGGCTTTGACCGCGCCGATCACCACCGGCACAACCAGCGGAAAAATAAGCACTGGCAACAATGATTCTCGAGCGCGAAGGTTGACGGTCAGGGAGCTTTGAAAGGTGGAAATAATCGAAAAACCGATTACGCCCAAAAATACGGTCAGCAATAATAAAGGCAGCTTCTCGCCAACTTTTACGTCGTACAACAACACCGTAAGCGGCACGACCAGCAGCGCCAGCATCAACATCAACCCAATGTTAGACAGTAACTTCCCCAAATAAATCAGTTCGTGCGGCACTGGGTACAACAACAACGCCTCGAGCGCCCCGTCTTCCGCCTCCGACGCGAAGGCTCGAGACGCCGCCAGAATGCTGGCAAAGGCAATCGCCACCCACAAGACCCCAGGTGCAGCCTGACGAAGGCGCACCGTTTCAGGACCAAACGCGAACGCCAAAATCATGACCACCAACCCCGCAAAGAAAATGGTGGCGGTCAGGACATCTCGAGCACGCCCCTCGATGCGCCAATCTTTGGCGGCAATGGTCAGAATCACGTGCCAGGGGTTCATGACTGAGCCTCGAGAGACAGAATTTGCTTAGACTTAATCTTATCTTGTAGCTTTTTGAACAGTAAAAATAGAGTGCTTTTAGTCCTCCCCTGCGAAGTAGGGGAGGTGGCGAGGAACGAGACGGAGGGGTCGTGCGGCATTGGTTCGACGGCTGACTTTTGCACGACCCCCCGCCGCAAGCGGCGACCCCCTACTTGTAGGGGGTGACTTTGTGAGCTGGGATTCACGCGAGCCTCGGGGTGCTGGGTTCACTCAGCAAACCATTTTGCAGGGTCGTCTCTAAACTCGAGATTTTTGCGGTGCGTTCGGGTTCGTGACTGGCAATAATCAGGGTTGTGCCGCGTTGACGCTCGAGGGTTAAAAGTTCTTCGACCAGGTTTTTGCCTTCAGGGTCAAGCGCGGCGAAGGGTTCGTCCAAAAGCACCAGTTCTGGCTCGAGGATCAGCATTTTGGCGAGGGCGAGGCGTTTGCGCATTCCGCTCGAGTAGGCGCGAACACGGGCGGTGACGTTCCCCATGCCAACACGCTCGAGGGCGGTTTGCAGTGTTGCCTTGGGAATATTTTTGAGGCTCATTTTGGCAGTAAACTCGAGGTTTTCAAGTCCCGAAAGTTCTTGGTACAAGCCCAGCGCGTGCGAGACGAGCAGGACTTTGCCGCGAATGTGTTGCTGGTTGTTCAGGGGAAAGCCCAGAATTTTGCCCGTCCCTCGAGACGGCGAGAGTGCGGTTGCCATGATTTTGAGGAGCGTGGTTTTGCCTGCGCCGTTGCTGCCGTAAAGCGCCAGCACCTCGCCGCGTTTCAGTTGCAAGTTCGCGCCGCGCAGAACATAAGACCGAGCGTAACGGTGAACCAAACCAGTCAACTCGAGGGCGGGGGAATCTCTCACAGCTTCTAGCTTACGGGGTTTGAGTCGGGCGTATCAAAAAACCTCCCCAGATTTCGGGGAGGTTTTGGCGCTCGAGAGAAGGATTATTTTTTGACAGTGTTATTTTTTGACTTCAACGCAGACATCATCGGTCAAATCTGTGCCTTCTGGGTCGGCGTAGATGACCAGACCGCTCGAGGAGGCGATCAGACGATCCATGACCATCACATAACCTTGGGCTTTGGCAACTTTGGAAACGGCGACATCAACGTCTTTGGTGACAGGAGTCAGCAGTTTTTCAAATTTGTCCGAGAGTTGTTTGGCGCGTGCTTGGTACGACTTTGCCAGCACGTCGTATTGTTGGCGTTCGGCGGCGGTGGCGGTGTTTTGCTGGAGTTTGGCTTGAAGCGCTTGAATTTGTTGTTGAATTGGTTTTAACTCGTCTTCGGCTTTTTTGCGTTGCGCAATAATGTTCTTACCGTCCGGGTGGCACTCGAGCACTTTTTGGGCGTTGACAAAACCAATTTTGGTGGCTTTGCTCTGGGCGTTCGGTAAGGTAAATGCGGCGGTTAAAGCCACTGCCACCAGTACGGGAATGATTTTTTTTAACATGGTTTTTCCTTTCAAAAGCACACGGTTTTCAATTCGCGGTGCTTGTGTATCTCGAGGTTCGGTTTTCCGTTTCTTCGGATTCCTCTACATGGCAGAATGTAACACAGGCTTTCTCATGAGCGTGAGGGTGATGTTAAAAACGTGAATAAAGGAAACGTGAACTTTGCGCTTAAAAAGACGTAAAATGCTTGCACGGAGGCTTCAACAATGCTCGTTAAAGACTGGATGACACCCGCGCCCCTCACCGTATCTCAGGACAAACCAGTGCTCGAGGCATTAAGGCTCTTGCGTGAACACAAATTTAGGCGTTTGCCCGTGGTGGACGGTGCAAAACTGGTTGGCATCGTCACTGATAAAGACCTCAAAGACGCCATGCCGTCCAAAGCCACCACGCTTTCGGTCTGGGAAATGAATTATTTGCTGTCCAAGCTGACCGTCAAAGAGGTCATGGCGCAGCCCGTGCGCACCACCACCAGCGATGATACGCTCGAGAATGCCGCCCTCGAGATGCAAGCCCACAAGGTCGCAGGTTTGCCCGTGCTCGATAACGCTGGCGCACTGGTCGGTATTCTGACCATCACCGATGTACTCGGGGCACTGATTCAAGTGCTCGGTTTGAAAGAGGGCGGCGTGCGCCTGACCATTGACCTGCCCGACGTGCCAGGGGCGCTCGAGAAAACCACCGAAGCCATCAAACCCAGCAACATTGCCAGCCTTGCCACCGCCGGTCTCGCCGATGGTCGCCGTCAAGTCGTGCTTCGCGCCACAGGCGAGGGTGCAGAAACGGCGGCGGAACGGTTACGCTCGAGTGGAATTAACGTCTTGGATGCTCAGTAAAAAGTTCTCCCCTGCGAAGTAGCGACCATGCCCGAAGCGATCCCGCCCGAAGGTGCATGTTTGGGATCAAGACAGGTGCGTTTTATGGTCAAGAAGGGGAGGTGGCGAGGAACGAGCGCCCCAAGCCCGTCAGCGATCCTGCCCGAAGGTGCGTGTTTAGGATCAAGAAGGTGCTGCCGTAAGGGGCAAGAAGCCGGAGGGGTCGTGCGGTATTGGTTCGACGACTGAATTTTGCACGACCCCCCGCCGCAA
>JANLWR010000067.1:0-1531 GCA_031364625.1 Deinococcales bacterium
CAATTGCCAAATACCCTAACGCAAAAACTCGAGTTTAAGTACACGCCTATAGACAGCAAAGATGATCCCGCTTTTTGTCCAACCCAGTTGTCGGTCAGTCGAGACAACATCTACTTGGCTGTTCTTGACAATCCAAACGATATTTCTAAATTTTGCGGTGACAATACCACAAGGTTGCCACGTGTTATTATTTTTAAGATTGTTGATGGCAGTATTTTTAAAAGAGTTGAAGTTTCCAAAAATAACTTTATCGATGGAACAACCAAAGAAATATCAATCGCCCTTTTAAACAACCGTCTGTATGTGCTTGGCGAATTCGGCAATAAATTCAGAGTCTCGAGTTTTAATATCTTAAACACCGATCCGATTACTGATTTTATCAAATCCGATGATACAAAATTACCGCCAACATTCTCGAGTTTTCCAAACCCCAGTTCAAAAGTTGACCTCAGCATCGTTCAGAACGGTTTGCTGGCAAGTTTATCAGACAACAATGGCGGACAAGTTTTCCCAGTTATTGAAGATTTAACCCTTAAAACCATTGCCTTTGGTGACGAACGACTGGTTGGCAATCTAGCCACCGATCTGCCCATCGGGAAAGTGACCACCATTCGTTCCAATGCTTTCAGTTCTTCGATTGCATCGAATTTCACCCTGTATTTGCGTCCAAACAATATTTTGTTTCAAAGAAATACGCAATTTGCAGCGCAAACCATAGCCTCACCGCTCGATGCGACCTTCCCAGCCGACAACACAATCTGGGTTTTGAATACCGCACGACTTTTTAAAGTCGATACCCGAGATTTCCCCGAAAAACCTCAGTTTGATACGGGCATCGACTTCACGGATTTAAACCCTGGCAATTTGGTCTGGGTTTTAGACGAAAATTAAAAATTTAAAACGGGTGCGAATAACTCGAGACGTAACCAGGCGTCGCCAGAACCTCAATTTGCACACCCTCGACACTGGCAACTCGAGTTACCTTGATTGGGTTGCCCAGTTCAATCTGCACCAGATTCCAACCCGCCTCGAGACTGACATCAAAACCACGGTCGGCTTTGATTCGGGTTTTGGCGTCACTGTAAACAATTACAATACTGCCACGTCCTTTGGTGACAAAACTTTCAAACAGCGTATCGCCGCTCGAGAAACTTTTTTCGCCGTTCACGTCCAAGTACGCACGAATAACTGTGCGGGCAATGTGGGCGCTGCCAGTAATATTGATTTTACCGATCAAGCCAGACCAGTCAAGAATATCTTGTACCAGGTTTTGCATTGCGGTGGCGGGCGGTGCAGTCTCGGCAATGCTCAGCGCGTAAGCACCATTGGTCACGGCAGAACTCGAGATTTCCTTGCTTGGGTTGCCACTGCGGTCTGTTAAGAAGACTCCAACCCGTAAATTGGCTGGCACTGCGTTTTGTGATTTCACGGTTCCCGAAACACTCAATGGCGCAGCCAGAGCAAGGCTCGAGATCAACAAGCTCGAGAGGGCAATCAGGATTTTCGGACTTAACTTCCAGGCGTTCATTGT
>JANLWR010000117.1:0-3539 GCA_031364625.1 Deinococcales bacterium
ACCCGCAAGTGAATGCCTTTGAGGGGGTCTTGCGGAGGCGAAACGCTGGCAATCACGACCGCCGTACCGTCGTTCATGCCGACGCTGGCGCTTTGCACGGTGGTTGGCAGCGGGTAATCGCGTTCCATGCGGTAAATGTACTGCGTGAAATCGGATTCTTTATCGAACCTGAATCCCTTCTCGTGCGCCCAATCGCGCATCCATTCGAGAAGCTGCACCCATTGCTGATAGAACACTGTGTCGGAAACGTGAGCCATTGACTTAATCTACCACTTCACGCCAAGTTTCACGAGTGGTTGGTTGCTCGAGGGTCTTTAAATTCCAAATCGAGTGCCTGTGAAACTCGAGCTTTGATCTCGACACGGTTTCGTCCTGAAAGCTTGGCACTGTACAAGTTTTCATCGGCTCGACGCATCAGGTCGTTGGTGGTCTCAAGCGGTAACAAGCTGGCAACCCCAAAACTGGCGGTCACTTGACCAGTACCAAACTTGTGTTTCGCCAGTTTGACGCGCAAAGTTTCGGCTTGAACTCGAGCCTGCTCTAGCGTGGCATGGGGCAGCAAAACCAAGAATTCCTCGCCGCCCCAACGCCCGACACTGCCAAGATTGCCAAGGCTCTTTTGAAAAACTCGAGTCAGTTCTTGCAGCACGATATCGCCTGCATGATGACCATGCAAGTCATTAATGCGTTTGAAATGGTCTATGTCGAGCAAAATCACGCTGAAGGTTTGCTTCTGAGTTTGACACGTATTCCATTGGCGCTCTAAAGAGTTGTACATCTGCCAGCGGTTGGCGGCGCCCGTTAACGGATCGGTGCTCGAGCGAATTTGTTCGACTGCCAACAGGTCTTTGGTCAGTGCCAGCACATATGAAAATGCCAGAAATGCTCCCGCCAGCGAAAATTGTCCAATCAATAAATTGCGCAACCCCGAAATGGTGGGGGTGACGGGCATGAATACGATTTTGATGGTGTTCAATATCAGCATTACACCAAAGACAATCAAGGCGGCTCGTAACGCCGTGCGGGTGTTCAGCATGATGTATGCCATCAAACCGATCAGCGCGATTGAACTGTACGTCTCCTGAAAGACTGCCCTGACCGCCATTTCGTTTTGTGCTTGAAACAACGAAAACGCCGCACGCGACAAAATAAAAATGGCGGAGTACCAGAAACCAAAACGTTCAATCTGCCCAATTTGAACTCGAGGATTGAGGTTCAAGGCAATATTTGTTGCGGTGCAGAGCAGCAAAATGACAAACAAAAATTTGAGAACAAGCTCACCTGTGCTGAAAAATCCGACCAGAATTCCAGGAAACCCGGCAAGACAAACCAGCAAATATGCCCGACGTTTGAAGCCTGCCAAACGAGATTCTTGGGCGCTTAAACCTTCGGTGGGTTGAAGTTTCGTGCTCAATGATTGACTCCAACTCGAGCCTAACACCATTGCGAATGTGATGTAGCGGTATTTGCACAACATTGCTGCCAGGAATTCAATTACGATCTTGATTCTGTTTTGGGCGTAGAATAAGCTGTGGAACTCGAGCAGGCAGGTTTAATCCCCACCCAACCAGGCGTCTACATTTTTCGCACCCCGCACGGTCGGGTGATTTACGTCGGCAAAGCCAACAACATCAAAACCCGCATCAACCAGCATTTCAAATCTGCTGGCAAATCCAGCCGTATCACCCGCGACGCGGGTAGCCTCGAGTTCATCACCACCCAAAATGAAGTCGAAGCCTTGATTCTCGAGGCGAATTTAATCAAGCAGCACCGTCCGCGTTACAACGTGCTGTTAAAAGACGACAAGCATTACCCGTTTTTAAAACTGACCAGAGAAGCCTTTCCGATGCTGGTCGTGACCCGAAAAGTGATTAAGGACGGCGGCAAGTATTACGGACCTTACCCCGATTCCAGGGCGGTCTGGCGTGCCAAAAATTTGATCGACACGACCTTTCCGCTTCGTAAAAACTCGGGCATTCCCTTCACAACGCGCAAACGCCCGTGCCTGAATTACCACATGAAACGCTGCCTCGCGCCGTGCGTGGGTTTTGTCACGCCCGAAGATTATGCGCAAGCTGTGATCGACGTAACCCAGGTGCTCGAGGGCAAAGCCGCCGATGTCATGGCAAAACTCAAACTCGAGATGAAAGAATCGGCACTGCGTCAAGAATTTGAACAGGCTGGCGCAATCCGTGACCGGCTCGAGGCGGTGCAAAAACTGTTTGGCACCGATCAGGTTGCCCTCAACACCGACCTCGAAGACATGGACTTTCTGGGCGTGGCGCAAGCCGGCGAGTACGCGATGGTGCAACACTTTCAGATGCGGGCGGGGCGTGTCATCGGGCGCGACAAACGCTTTTTAACGGGCGCAGAGGACGCAACGCTCGAGGAAATTTTGAAAGCCTTCATGCAAGATTATTACGGCGTTGCCATGCAAGTTCCGCCACTGGTTTTAATACCCGTCGAATTTGAAGACGCGAGCGTCTGGCAAGAATTCCTGTCGTCTCGAGCGCACCGCAAAGTCGAACTGCGTTTTCCACAGCGCGGCGAGAAAGTTGATTTACTCGAGATGGCAACCCGCAACGCCCACACGGGTTTGGAAGCCGAACTTGCGCTCCTCGAGAAACGTGGCGAGAATCCTGGCTTGGAGGGTTTAAAAGAAATTCTGGCGCTCCCCGAACGCCCCTGGCGTATCGAAGGCTACGACAACAGCAACTTGTTTGGCACGAACATTGTTTCGGGCATGGTGGTCTTTGAAGGTGGACGCTCGAGAAAGGGCGAGCACCGCCGTTTTAAAGTCAAAGGCTTGGATCATCCAGACGATTACACCGCCATGCGTCAAACCATCACCAGGCGGTTTACAGGCGGACTGTCGGACAAACTGCCCATACCAGATTTACTGATGATCGACGGCGGTCACGGGCAGGTCAACGCGGCGCTCGATGCCCTGCGTGAAGTTGGACTCGAGATACCCGTGGTTGGGCTAGCCAAACGCGAGGAAACCATGATTTTACCCAGCATTTACGGGGCGCAGTGGTGGCTGAAATCTGGCACAATCCTCGACCAGAAGCGCGAGATCAAACTTCCCGAGACCCATCCCGCCCTGCGAATGCTGATTGCCGTGCGCGACGAGGTGCACCAGTACGCCATCACCTACCACCGCAAGTTGCGTGCTGACGCCATGATGACCAGCATTTTCGACGACATTCCAGGCGTTGGACCCAAACGGCGCGAGGCACTGCTCGAGCATTTCACCAGTCTTGAAGAACTCCGTGCG
This sequence comes from Deinococcales bacterium, assembly GCA_031364625.1. Taxonomy (GTDB): domain Bacteria; phylum Deinococcota; class Deinococci; order Deinococcales; family JAAFIG01; genus JANXTZ01. Next base: position 3,278 of record JANLWR010000117.1, read on the forward strand.
GCGAGACTAGAAGTGATCGCTCGAGTGCCAGGGGTTGGCTTGACCGCAGCGCACGCGATTAAAACGCATTTGGGAAATGGCACTGGGGCAGTGGTGACGGATGTGGGAAATGCTGCCAGAGAAACGCAAGAAGGAATCTCGAGCGCCCGTTCTTAGGAATTCAAGACTCGAGGCATTTGCTTTCTAATTTTGCAAAATTTGGCTGCAAGACGACCTAAAAATCTCGAGCGGGAATGCAAACCGCTCGAGATTTTGAATGTCA
>JANLWR010000175.1:0-4426 GCA_031364625.1 Deinococcales bacterium
GACGCCCCATTGCTTGCCTTTCAGACCACCGGCGCGGTACTGAAAGTGCTTTCCGTCCTTGCCCAGACTGCCCGCCGCCTCGAGCGTTTCGCGCAACCAGAACACGGGCGCGGGATTGCCTTGTCCGAACGGTTCAAGGGCATCGCATAGGTTTTTGAGAATATGCCAGCGATGCCGCCCGCAGGTGCGTTTTGGCATCAAGAAGCGATCAAGGACTTGTTTGGCTTCTTGACCATAAGATGCACCTTCTTGGTTTCAAGATGCACCTTCTTGACCATAAAACGCACCTTCTTGACCATAAAATGCACCTAACGGGCATGGTCGCTCACGGGCATGGTCGCTCACGGGCGAAACCGCTCACGGGCATGGTCGCTTGTGGTGCGCCGTCCGTGCAGGCTTTTCCATATTCAAAAGACCGATCTCGAGTGATGAATTCTATGGTTGGATGCAATTTCAACCACGTGGTTAACGTCTTTGAAGTGCGATCAGGCAGTAAATCGATGACTTTTTTGTTTTCGTGATTGACGATAATCGTGCCGTAATTCAGACCTCTCTGGAAAGCAAAATCATCTACGCCAATGATTTTTAATGGTGCATCGGTTACGTCTGGAACGATTGCGTGATGAGCGCGACGTAGCAGCGTGGATGGACTTGAGGTAAATCCAAAGTCAGGAATGAGACTCGAGGCTGGACTCGCGCCAATGTGAAGTGAGGTTGTCTCAAACAACGTGGTTACACGACAAGTTGTACGAGCATAAGCGTTCAATCCTTGGGCGAATCTTTCACAGAAAATGTGTTGAACGCACTTTCGTTTACGACAGCGAAACCGTCTGACGTGCAATGTCCATGTGACACTCGAGCCGCCAATGGGTAAGTCCTGGATGGTTCGCGTGTAGTGACTGTGGAGGCTCGAGCTTGTTGTTCCACACTTTGGACACTTCGAGGTGGGTTGCTGGCTCGTGATGCTGGCTTGTACGTGATTCTGGACTTCATAAAGTTGCTCGAGGTTCAAGAACGGAATGTGGGCAGTGAGAAGTGGCAGGAGTGCGTCGGTGAGGCTCATTCCTTATGTTGCTACTTTGCACCAACATTGACGAACAACCACAAACTCTTGACATTTCAATCTATAGCTTAGTCAAAAACGCCACTCAACAAACCTTAGAAACAAGTTCTGTTGGTTTCACCAACGATGGACGTTACCTGGTCACGCTTGGTAAGAATGGCTTTTCAGTCCTTGGCAGTGACACACGCAATGTTTGGCTGCGCGAATTGGTTGCCGTGCTGGTCAACAGCAATCAACCCGATGCTCGAGTCAGTGTTGATGGTGTGGATCGTGGGCTTTCAAGTGGCAATGGTGGTGATTTGAAACTTTATCCAGGGAGTTACGATTTAACGGTCAGTGCTCCAGGGTTTTGTTCGCAAACGCAGAAAATTACTGTGGTAGAAGGTAAACCACTCTCGTTGAACATCTCACTCGAGCGAATGCGTGGTTCTGTACATTTCGAGTCCACACCAAGCGGAGCAGCCGTTAACCTGGATGGCAAACACATTGGGGTTACGCCCATCAGCATAAACAACCTTGATTTGGGTTCGCACCAATACAGTTTGTCGCTCGAGGATCATTTTGACGCGAATGACACCGTAAGCCTGGCAGACGAAAATCCTCAAACTGTACGCGTTGCCTTGACCGAAATGCCTGGGTTGATTTTCAACAGCACTCCAAGCGGAGCAACCATTAGCGTTGACAGTACACCCATTGGGGTCACACCCATTATAGCCCAAAACCTCAAACCTGCTCGAGCTTTTGCCCCGCAAGCGCAAACGCAGTCAGTCGAAATTGATTTACACTTTTTAGAACGGTGATCTCGAGCCTGAATACTCGAGATTTTTCTTGTCTTCGACTTGACAAGATAACACTCAAATTTTCTGATAGCATTTTCTCGCAAAATCCCAGGGGGATGTTCGGGGGATGTTCAAACCTCACCATACGAGCATTCAACAACCACACTCGAGGATTCTTGGACTTGCCTCGAGCTGGCGCTTGCAAAGGAGGTGGGCGATGAGAAGTGATTATCACGTGGAAAAGCTCAACGATGAAAAAGTCAAAGGCTTGTTGCTCGAGGCTGAACAGCGCCGTCTTGTACCTATGCGTTGGAATATTTTCAAACTTGTGGCACAGAAATTGAACTTGCGAACTCGAGGTTTGGACTTGCTTCGGGTGATTCGACGCATCCGAGGAGGTGATCGCGCATAAAAACACTTTGAAAATCGGCTTAAATCACGAAACTCAAGTTTTTCCAAGGAGGGCATGAATCATGAAAAGACTATTTGTTCGGATTTTGGCAACCATGTGTTTGCTCGAGTTGCTGATCTTTGGCATGACTGGCTCGGCACAAACCAATCCGTTGCCCATCGTTCCCACAGCCGCCGTTTTTCACCTCGATGACGTGATGAAAAAAGGTTTGACCAAAGCCCCAGACGCTCGAGGTGATTTTGCCACCACCGCCATGAGCGACTGGGCGACGGGTCGCGCCATCGCATTGACCTTCAAGACCATCAAGACGCACATTCACACCGATCACTCGCACGTCTTGTACGTTCTCGAGGGTCGAGCCAAATTCACGGTTGGCAAGGACACGCTCGAGGCTGGTGTGGGTGATGTGGTGGTCATGCCGCCAAACGTGGCGCACAAGTTTGAAGCCGTCGGTGACGAACCCGTGAAGGCACTGCTGGTCAACGTGGCAGGGGTCAGCGTCAGCAACAGCACTTGGGAACCTTAAACGAAATTTAGCTCGAGGAATTCAAGTGTCAAAGGAGAAATTTATGAAAGCACAAAACCTTGTTATTGTTGGTCTGCTCGGTGTTGGTGCGTTTGTATTCGCCCAAAATTCCCAGTCCAGGTTCATTGAACCAAACGCCGGAACGTGGAAAACTTGGGTGATTCCTTCAGGCTCGAGCTTGCGCCTTCCCGCCCCTGACCGCAGCCAAGACAGTGCCGAAATTGCCGCACTTAAAGCCATTCCCAGGGATGCCAAAGCACTCGAGAGTGTGGCGTACTGGAACTCTGGTGCACCGTCGTACCGTTGGGTGCAGATCATGCTCGAGCAGTACGACAAAGTGCCTTATGCCCCAGTTCGTAATATCCGCACCATGTCGATGATGAATGTCGCCATTTATGACGCAATCATTGCCGCGTGGGACAGCAAGTACGCCTTCAGGCGGGCGCGTCCAAGCAGCCGTGACACCTCCCTGACCACGGTCATTCCAAACCCTGCCAGCCCGTCGTATCCCAGCGAACAGGCGGTGGTGGCGGGCGCTGCCTCGAGCATTCTGGCGTTCATTTACCCCAAAGAGGCGCAACGCTTTAACGACCTTGCCGACGAGGCTGGACGCTCGAGGCTGGTTGCGGGTGTGAATTACCCCAGCGATGTCAGCGCTGGTCTGGAACTTGGGCGCAAGGTCGCGGCGATGGTGATCGAACGCGCCAAAACAGATAACTCTGATGCGAAATGGACGCCACCAGTCGCCGCCACTGGTGTTTGGTCGGACACCAGACCTGCGCTCGAGCCGATGGCAGGCACTTGGAAGGCTTGGGTCTTAAATCGTAACGATCAATTCCGTTCCGTTCCGCCACCCGCGTTTGGATCGCAACAACTGGCAACCGAACTCGAGGCAGTCAAAAAAGCCGAGCAAACCCAAGCCAAAGTTGCCAAAGCCTATTACTATGCCTCGAATGAGGGCACGTACAACCTTTGGTACAACTTCTTTTCTCAGAAACTATTTGAATACAACATGAACGACAACATCCCTCGTGTGGCTCGAGCTTACGCGCTCTTAAGCATTGCTGATCTGGATTCGTTGATTGCCTGCTGGGACACCAAATTCTTTTACATGCAGGTGCGCCCTTGGCAGATTGACCCAAGCATTGCCACGCTGTTCAAACCCGTTCACCCCAGTTACCCCTCGGGTCATGCCTGCGGCTCGAGCGCCCTGGCGGAAATCGCGGCGTTTTACTTTCCTAAAGATGCGGCATTCATTCGTGCAAAAGCCGTTGATGCTGCCGACTCGAGGATCACGGCTGGCATTCACTTCGAGAGCGATAAGACCTCGGGTTTGAAACTTGGGCAAGACGTGGCGGCTGCGGTGATTGAACGGGCAAAAGCAGACGGATCACAGTAATATTTGAGATCACTTAAAAACATTACTTTAGAGTCTAACCATGTTTAACAATGAAGGGAGTATTCACAATGGCAAATGTCTCGTATTGGTCAGGATCTTGGATAGGCAATGGTTTTAATCCAAATAAAGAACTCAGCTTCTGGTTGAAACCAATTGATATTGAATATGTTATCAGTGTTACTGCACATGCGATAGCACGCCTTGATCGAGAGATTATGGTGAAAGATATTCAGACACAAGTCGATTC
>JANLWR010000176.1:0-1545 GCA_031364625.1 Deinococcales bacterium
CGCTTGACCATAAAACGCACCTGTCTTGACCCAAAAGATGCACCTGACGGGCTGGGTCGCTTCGGGCATGATCGCTTCGCGCCACCCTTTCCCGCAGGGAGAAGGAAAAACCTTTAAACCATACGTGTAATCAACTTAAACTCCCTTCTCCCGCTTGCGGGAGACGGGTCGGGGATGAGGGTGGAAAGTGTAATTGTTCTTCATGTCTAAAAAATAAAAACCAATTCTCGAGCAACTTTTGAAAGAGAAACAACAATGCAAAAATCAAAAACAGTTAACTCGAGGTTTCCATGAGCCTTAGTGTCAAACAAGAACGTCCTCGCTTGAGTGTTTTGCAAACCCTCAGTGCAGTCTGGTCGTGGTTATTTCTGGCTTTTTTGGTGGTGTTTTTTGAGGTTTGGGCGAGGGTCGCCTTTGGTCAAACGTTTGTCTTTAACCTCAACAGCGTCCAAAGCATTTTGATGGCTTCCGTTCAACCCTTGTTGCTTGGTTTGGGTTTGACTTTTGTGATCGTGGCTGGCGGTATTGACCTTTCAGTGGGCTTTATCGTCGGGTTGTCTTCGGTCATTGGCGCTCGAGTCATGCAGGAACTCGGTTCGAGCGTACCGCCCTTTCTGGGCTTGCTGATCGGGATTGCTGCGGCGTTGATCGCCTCAATCATTCCTGGACTGATTAACGGTCTGTTGATCGCCCGTTTAAAAGTCCCGCCGTTCATTGGCACGCTCGGCATGTACGGCATCGCTCGAGGTTTTGGCTACCTCAGCGCCAACGGTGTAACTGTGCCTGTGGACAACAAAGTTAATTCAGATTTTGGCAACACCAACTTTTTAGGGATCATCCCGATACCTGTGCTGGTCACGATTATTTTGGTGTTTATCATGCACTATGTTTTGTCAAAAACCAAGTTTGGTCAGTACACTTACGCGATTGGTGGCAACAAACAAGCCGCCCAGCGTGCTGGCATCAACGTCGAGCGGCACACGGTTGGTTTGTACATGCTGACCGCGCTGCTGGCTGGAATTGCTGGCGTGATTTACACCGGGCGTTTTACCGCAGGGGCAGCCCAAGCTGGAGAGCCGACCATGCTCAATGCGATAGCTGCCGTGGTGATTGGTGGCGCGAGTTTGTTCGGTGGTGCTGGAACGATAGTCGGCACGGTGATTGGCGCTCTGATTATTGCCGTGATTGACTTTGGTTTGGTTTATATTAACGTTTCACCGTTTTACCAATTTATTGCCGTCGGCATGGTGATTATTTTATCTGTACTGGTCGATCAATCGCGCCGCAGCGTGGTGGGTTCATGAGCGGCGCAACCCCGATTCTCGAGGCGAAAGGCTTGTCCAAGCGGTTTGGTGGACATCAGGCGTTATTCAATGTCGGTTTTCAATTGTTTCCTGGTGAGGTGCTGGCGCTGGCGGGCGACAACGGCGCGGGCAAAAGCACGCTGATCAAGTGCATCTCTGGGGCGCACCTGCCCAATGATGGGCAGATTTTTATGGACGGCTTACAGGTGCACATCACCAACCCGCAAGAATCTCGAGCGGC
>JANLWR010000203.1:0-7522 GCA_031364625.1 Deinococcales bacterium
CCACAAGCCCAGGGTTTCGCGCAGCAAGCCAGGAGGTCCACCAGGAAACACGCGGTCATGTTGGTCGGCAACCCCGCTTAAAAAACCAGTGATGAGCGTGCCGCCGTTCGCCACAAAAGCGTTGATCCGTTCGGCAACCCCAGGTTGCAGCATGTACAACACGGGTGCAATTAAAATTTTGTACTGCTCCAAGCTCGAGTCTGATCCAATCATATCCACAGAAATATTGGCATCGTGAAAAGCCGTGTGGTATTTGCCAATTTCTTCGGTGTAATGCAGTCCCGCACTTGGTCCAAGCGAATTCTCAACCGCCCACCAACTTTCCCAGTCAAACCAGATTGCCACGTCACTCTGGATTCTCGAGCCGACAATGACATCACCAATTTTTTGTAATTCTCTGCCCAGCGCGGCAACTTCTTGGAACACTCGAGTGTCGGAACGCCCCGAGTGTTCAATGACCGCGCCGTGGAATTTTTCGCCTGCGCCGATGGATCGCCGCATTTGAAAGAACATGATGGCATCTGCGCCGTGCGCCACGGCTTGCCAGCTTTGAAGGCGCATCATGCCTGGACGTTTGAGGGCATTGTACTGTTGCCAGTTGGTTTGGCTTGGGGTTTGCTCCATCAGTAAAAATGGTTCGCCGTTTTTTAAACCGCGCATCAGGTCGTGTGCCAGGGCGGTGCGGGCGGGGCTGTGATTTGGCGAGGGGTATGAATCCCAGGCGATGATGTCCATGCGTTTCGCCCATTTGCGGTAATCGAGCGGGCGGTACATGCCCATCATGTTGGTGGTGATGATCGCTTCGGGAATCACGGCTTTGATCGCGTCGTACTCGAGGTTGTACATGCCCAGAATGTTCTCGGAATTAAAGCGCATAAAGTCCAGCACCAGTCCTTGCATGGCTGTGCCACGGTCTGACCACTGCACACTGAGTTGATTTGGCGCAACAATTTCGTTCCAATCGGTGATGATTTGACTCCAGAAGGTGGCGTTCCAGGCGGTGTTTAATGCCTCGAGTGTGATGTATTGTTTTTGCAACCAAGCTCGGAATCGTTTCTCGCAGTTTTCGCAGTAACAATTGCCGCCAAATTCGTTGGAGATGTGCCACAACTCGAGTGCTGGATGATTCTTGTAACGGGTTGCGAGGGCTGTCGCAAGTTGTGGGGCAAATTTCGCATAGGCGCTGCTCGAGGGGCAGGAGTTGTGACGATCACCGAATTTGCGTTTCCGACCTTGGTGATCGACGCGCAGAATGTCGGGGTATTTGGTTGCCATCCAGGCGGGGTGCGCGGCGGTGCTGGTGGCGAGACAAATTTTGATGTTGTTGGCGTGTAAGAGGGCAACAATTTCGTCAAGTTGTGAAAAATCAAAAGTGTCTTCGTTTGGTTGCAGCAGCGTCCACGAGAAAATATTGACGCTCAGAAAGTCGATGCCAGCCTCTTTAAACAGCCTCACATCTTCATCCCAGACAGCCCTATCCCATTGTTCAGGATTCCAGTCGCCGCCGTAAGGAATCTTGCCTAAATTCATGATGCACTCCTTGGTGTTAAAACGCGGGTTTCATCAGTCTCGAGCTGCCAAGTGTGCCGCAAATTTTGATAGCGAATCTCGAGTGTACAAGTTCTTGTTGCCCTGATACTTGCCGATGTCAATTCATGGTTTTGCCAGCGCATGTCCACCACCAGTCCACCTCGAGCACGAAGTCCTGTGACAATGCCCGAAGCCCAGGCTGCGGGTAGGGCGGGCAGCAGGTGAATTTCGTTGTTGTGGCTTTGCAAGAGCATTTCGGCAATGCCTGCCGTGCCACCAAAGTTGCCATCGATTTGAAATGGAGGGTGGTTATCGAACAAATTTGGCAGTGTGGACTTTTGCAAGAGTTGTTGCAGCATCGCGTAAGCCGCGTTGCTGTTCTCGAGCCTCGCAAATAAATTGATGATCCAGGCGGCGCTCCAGCCCGTGTGACCACCGCCATGCTCGAGGCGCAATTCCAAACTTTTTTGACATGCTGCCCTAAGTTCTGGTTGATCGGCAAACAAGTGAGCGGGGTACAAACCGTACAGGTGCGAAACATGCCGATGCCCTGGTTCAACCTCGAGAAATTCTTTTTCCCACTCGAGGATTTGCCCTAAAGAACCAATTTTGAAGGGTATTAGACGCGCTAAAACAGATGCGATTTTTTTTTGTAATTCAGGCTCGAGCTTCAGGTGTTTGGTGGCTTTTAAGGTGCTTTCTAAAATATCTCGAGCGATGGACAAATCGATGGTTGAGGAATGGCTGATGGCGCATTTGTTTTGTTGCGCGTCAAAGAACAGGTTCTCTGGGCTGCTCGAGGGACTAAAACCAAGATGTCCGTTTGGTGTTTCGATCAACCAATCCAGAATAAATAAACTTGCACCTTTCAAAATCGGCAAAGCGCGTTGCTCGAGAAACATTTCATCTTGATTAAACAACCAGTGTTCCCAAAGTTGCCGCGCCAACCACGCGCCAGCCAGTGGGAAAAACGCCCAACTGGCACTGCCGTCGGTGGGTGTGGTTTTGCGCCACAAATCGGTGTTGTGATGGGCTGTCCAACCCTCACAACCGTAATGGATTTTTGCGGTTGTTTGCCCTGCCAGACTTAAATCCTCGAGCAAGTCAAACAACGGTTCGCTGCACTCGGGCAGGGCACAGGTTTCAGACAACCAGTAATTCATTTGGGTATTGATGTTAATGGTGTAATCGCTGCACCACGGGGGTTCTAAGTACGGATTCCAAATGCCTTGCAAATTCGCGGCTTGTCCACCTTTTCTCGAGCAGGCAATCAGCAAGTAACGTCCAAATTGAAAGTACAACGCCTCGAGCGCCGTGTCTGCCATGCCATTTTGGTATTGCTCGAGCCGAGTGTCCGTTGGGAGGTGGGCAAAATCATCGTTTCCCAATTTAAGTGTCACGCGAGAGAACAGGTTTTGGTAATCGTTCAGGTGCCGCTCGAGCAATGTTTTCCAACCGAGTTTCACTGCCTGCTCAAGCCTTGCCTGACAGCGCTGTGCGGGTTCTGGATTTTCTGGGTCTGGTGTGGTCTGCCAATTCTGGTAGTTGCTGGCAGCCGTAAAAAAAACTGTAAATTCAGTTGCGCCAATAACCGTTAAACCATTTATTGTAGAACTGACTTTACCGTCGGTCTGTAGGTGCAGCAAACCACAAAAACACAAACCATCACCAATCCGCCCTTCTAAAATCAGCCTCGAGCCTTCGGAACGCACCGAGTGTTGATGCGGTGACTCGAGACTGATGGTCATGGCGGCACACGGCTGCTCGAAACGCCAACGGTAAACCAAAACGTTATCGGGATAACTGATAAATGTTTCGCGTTTCTGGTTTGCAGATTCAACCGAAATCACTGCTGTCTCGAGGTTCAATTCGCGGCGGTACGACCCAACCTCGAGATTGGGTTGCCCTGAGATCAGCAACGTCCCAAGCGGTTGATAGGCTTGCGGTGATGTTCCAAGCATGTTTTGCTCGAGCAATTCTTGGGCGGCAAACCACTGCTCCTCGCGCAGCAACACCCGTACAGGCTCGAGAAACGGCTTTGCGCTTGGATTGAGGTTATTGTTTGGAATTCCTGTCCAAAGCGTGGTTTCGTTCAGTTCAATCCGTTCAGCAAAAGCATCTCCGTAAACCATGCCGCCCAACACACCATTGCCAATCGGTAAGGCTTGATTCCAACGGGTTGCGGGTTGTTGATACCAGAGTTTCACAAGAGTTCTCCACCAAGAAAACCTGCCACCTCGAGAAGAGATGACAGGTTCTTGACGCTCAAAAGCATTACTTCAAAATGTTCCAAAGTTTCAAACGATCCTGAATCAACTGGGTCTCGAGCTTCGAGTATTTACCAATTTTGGTTTCCAACTCGTCAATCAGCTTGTCGTAAATCTTGTCGAAATCGGCTGGTTTTGCCAAAATGGCTTGGGGGATGTACTTGCGCGTGATGTCTTGCTCGTCGTTCCAGAATCCGTTCAGTGGGCTGTCCTGAGGGACTGGGATTGACCACGCGGCAGCCCAAGGCTTTGGTTTGAATGACGATGGTTTTGGCAGCTGGTCGTTCCAGAATTTGACTTTGTAGGCGCTCAGCGCCGATTTTTCCTCGTCGGAGTAATTGGCGGCAATTTGTTCTGGGTAATTGGTGGTGTAATAATTGCCAGTTTTGTCTTTCACGCCGTCGCCGTAATGAATCGACAGGTTGTAACTGCCAATACCGGTGGCTCGAGCAAAGGCGTTGTTGTTGTTGCTCTTTTCTTTTTGCACGGCTTCTGGAATCACGCGTTTGCCGTTTACCATGTTGTATTGTTTGCCTTCAATACCCCAATTGTTCAGCACTTGGGCTTCTGGGCTGGCAAGGTAATCGAGGAATTTGATGGCACGCACAGGGTCTTTGCAGGCGGTGGTGATGCCGATACCCCAACCGCCCCTAAAGCCTGTGGGTTGGTTGTAGGCGGCTTTCATGGTTGGTTTAAGGGTTGCACCAAAACGTCCGTAGGTTTGTTCAAACTTGCCAGCCGCTTTTAATGAATTGACGGCTTGTCCAATTTCCCAGTTGGCGTCGATCAAACCGACCACGCGTCCAGAAGCAATTTTTGCCAGGTACTGGTCGTATTTTTGAGTGAAGCTTTCTTTGTCGAGCAGCCCAATGTCGTTCATGTGGTTCATCCACCTGAAGTATTCGCGTTCTTCGGGGCGCATCAGGTGAACTTTGGCTTCAAAAGTGACGGGGTCGATGTAATATTCACCGTCGTCAGAAGCACCCGTTGCCCAGAAGGCAGGGTTGGTCACAGAGATCACAAAACGCCAATCGTCGGCAAGTAAGCTCAAGCCCACCGTTGGTTTGCCGTCCGCAGTGGTTGGGTGCTTTTTGACATAATTGATGATGACTTTCTCAAAATCTTGCAAGCTTTTGACTTTGGGGTATTTTTGTTCTTTCAACGCACCCAATTGCAATTTAAACCAGGCGTCGGTATCAAAATCGATTTGTCCAATGGCATCCAGGCTTGGAATAAAGTAAATTTTAGGATCTTTTAAGGTAAAACGCATCCGATCAAATTGCTTACCGATCACTTTTTTAATGTTTGGCGCGTATTTGTTGATTAAATCTGTCAGGTCTAGCATTGCACCCGCATCGACCAGTACGCCTTGTTGTCCTTTGGGAACCATAAAATCTGGGTATTGCCCAGAGGCGGCAATCAGATTGATTTTTGAGATGGGGTCGCCAACCGCAAATTCTGGTTTTAAGGTGACGCCAGTTTTTTGGGTAATCAGCTTGCCCACGTCATCCTGCATGTTGTTCCAGTTGGCGTTTGGATCAGCAAAAAAACCGGTAAATGTGATCGGGGTTGACGCACCGCTTTGCGCCAAAGCCATAATCGAGGTGATTCCGACTGTGGCAATGCAGCCAGCCGTGATCAGACGGGTCCAACGGTTCTTAGGGTTTTGCATACTTCCTCCTTGTGAAACCAAAACAAAGTGAAACCAAAACAAACGACCAATTGAGCTAACCTTTCACCGAACCCAGCGTCATGCCTTTGACAAAATAGCGTTGCAAAAACGGGTAAACCACAAGTATTGGCGTGATGGTGACAATGGTAATTGCCATTTTGATTGAATCTGGACTGACCTGCTGCATTTGTTTGGCAATATCATTGCCGTAAGCGGCATCACGGCCAATTTGAGTCGATTGCAAGATTTTCATCAGTTCAAATTGCAGGGTACTTAAACTTGGGTTGCTGCCATTGTATAAATAAGTATCAAACCAAGAATTCCATTGCCCAACAGCCACAAATAAAGCAATTGTTGCCAGAACAGGCGTGCAAAGTGGCAAAATCACCCGCCAATAAATGGTAAAATCGTTTGCACCATCTATTTTTGCCGATTCTTGCAATTCATATGGCAAACCATCAATATAGGAGCGAATCATAAAAATATTAAACGCATTGACCATACCAGGAATGATATAAACCAGAAACGTATTCATAAAATGTAAATCGCGCATCAATAAGAATCCTGGAATTAAACCGCCAGAAATAAACAGGGTAATTGCCAAAAACCGCGATAAAAAAGCCCTACCCTGAAAATCTCTGCGACTGAGCACAAATGCCACCATTGAACAAGCGGCGACACTTAAAAACGTCCCAGAAACAGTACGCAGCACAGAAATTAAAAAGGCTTGCGGAATATTGCCAAAAGCAAAAATGGTGTTAAAATTCTCGAGCGTCCAAATTCGAGGAAAAATCGTGATGCCACCGCGAATGGTGTCGTTTGAGTTGTTAAACGCGATTGCCATGACATTTAGAAATGGGTATATGGTCACGAGTAAAACCAGAGTTAAAAGAACGACATTAAAGGCATAAAAAAAATCGAATGGTTTTTTGGTTTTCATAAAACACTCTCACCTGTTCGCCATTTAAAAATGGCATTTGTGCCAAAAAGCAAAACAATGCCAACCACCGAATTGATGACGCTGATGGCTGTACCAAAAGAAAAATTGTTTGCGCCCAGACCGTAATTGAGGGCGTATAAATCGAGCACCTGCGAGGCATCTTTGACCAACGGATTGCCCAAGAGCAATTGTTTTTCAAAGCCGATGGCAATAAGATGTCCAATCGCTAAGACCAGCAGCACCATAATCACCCGACTGATTCCAGGCAGTGTAATGTTCCACATCAATTGCCAACGACCAGCCCCGTCCACTCGAGCGGCGTCGTATTGTTCGGTGTCGATGGCGGTCATGGCGGCAAGGTAAATGATGGTGTTCCAACCGAGTTCTTTCCAGAGGTCTGAAACGGTCACGATGCCCCAAAAGTATTCGTTTTTTGCCATAAATTGCACGGGTGGTTGCCCAAAAAGATGCAGCAATTGATTGACTGCGCCGTCATCGGTGGAAAGCATTTTGTAAACAATGCCAGCAACCACAACCCAAGAGACAAAGTGCGGTAAATAAGAAACGGTTTGCACAAAACGTTTGAAAAAACCATTGCTTAATTCATTAAGCAGTAAAGCAAAAGCGATGGGAATGGTAAAACCAACCACCAAACCCAAGCAACTCATGCCCAGGGTGTTCCATAAGGCATTGTAAAAACGATCATCTTGAAACAGCAGTACAAATTGCTGAAAACCCACCCACTCTTGCGCCCAGAATGGCTTGCCTATGCGGTATTTTTGGAATGCCATGATCCAACCCCAAATGGGCACGTAATTAAAAACCAGCACCATCAGGGCAAAAGGCACGGACATCAGGTACAGGTAACGCTGATCGAGGAATGTTTTCCAGAAGCGAACGCGGCTGTTCTGTCGCGGCAGGCTAGGCTCGAGTGAGGCGTTGGTTTGGTTGCTGGTTGCGCTATTCATCAATCACCTAAAAATGTGAAGTGCTGCGAAAGTGAAACCTCGAGTGCCGGCTGGTGGGCGTGAGCCAGGTTGCATTTGAATGTGGATGTATCCTACAATCGAATCGATTCGATTGTCAACAGTTTTCTATTCGCAACTTCAAGCC
>JANLWR010000215.1:0-5249 GCA_031364625.1 Deinococcales bacterium
ATTTAGCTTAATGTTCATAGTGATAGTATTTTCATTTATCACAAGAAAATTTGAAACTTATTCAAGATTAAATTTACTAAAAAAATTTAAACTTCTCCGCAAAAAACCTATGGTATTTAATTCAGAAATTATATTTGATACTTATATAAATTCGGGAATAGGTACATTAGAAAATGTATTAAAATTGATTTTAAATGATAAAAAATTATTAAAAGAAATACTTAAAAATTTCCCTAAAGGTTCTGAACGCTTGAGTCAAATTAAACTTCTCGGGTATCCTGTAGATATTATGAGTGCGGATGATTTTTTTTCAGGTAGTTCACCGATTTCAGTAAGTGAAATTAAAGCAATTCCACTTATTTACCAGTTCGATCTTGCATCAATAACTGAGAACGATGAACTTAAGATCAACGATGAAGTACAAGAATTTTTTATAGATTTCATGGGCTACATCCACAGCAAAATTTAGAATACCCCATCGCAAATTTCGATTTTAGAACGATCCGAGATTTGTCGCGAGCATTCAGATTGAGCACTGCTTAAGACTTCGGTCACCGAGATTATTCTTCTTGCTTTCATTTCACCTTTTGCAATCGCAAGGGCTTGATTTGCACTCTCGAGAAGCAGCTTTTCAAGTTTTGGTTTCATCAGTTTTTTCTTGTGCATCACATAAATCCTTTATTATTTTCGCAAGGTGCTTTTTTCCGTTGCGTGAAATACCCGAGGCTTCAATCTTCCTGAAATCATCAGTCAAATTCTAATCCTCAAGGTTTTAAACTATGTAGGCAGAAATGCCCATTGATTTTTTTGATTTTGCGAAACCAAGTTGGATGCGGATTTTAAAGCTAAAGCCCTTGACTAGGAATGGGTTGTTTGTATACTATAAGTCACCTATGACCCATTCGCCCAACATTTCTGCGATCTACTCAAAATTGGGTAAACCGTTTTTCGAGTATCAAAATTGCTTAATTTACAATATGGATTGTATAGAAGGATTACAGCAAATCACTGATAATTCTATAGATTTAACAATTACAAGTCCGCCATATAACATTGGCAAAGAGTATGAAAAACCAATAGAAAATGATAAATATATTACATGGTGTAGTAATTGGCTTTCTGAAATTGGTCGCCTAACGACTTCTTCGGGTGCTTTTTGGCTTAATTTGGGATATTTTTCAATATCAGAAAAAGCCAAAGCCGTTCCAATACCATACCTACTTTGGGATAAAGTACCTATGTATTTAATCCAGGAGGTCGTTTGGAACTATGGCGCGGGGGTTGCAGGTCGATTATTCTTCTCTCCACGGAATGAAAAATTCCTTTGGTATGTCAAGGATCAAGAAAATTACACATTTAACCTTGATGAAATTCGTGATCCCGATGTAAAATATCCGAATCAAAAGAAGAACGGTAAGATAAAAGTAAATCCACTGGGTAAAAACCCAACAGATGTTTGGCAGTTTCCTAAAGTGACATCAGGAGCAGATCGTTCATCTGCCGAAAGAACACCACATCCAGCCCAATTCCCAGTAGCAGTCATTGACAGAATCATACTTGCGTCATCAAATATTGGGGATTTAATTTTAGATCCATTTATGGGATCGGGTACGACGGCTGCAGTTGCCTTGCGGAGAAACCGTAGCGTGATAGGTTTTGAAGTTCGAGAAGATTACTGTCGAATTATTGCTGATAGAATTGAGAATGGTTTAAGCGAATCTGAAGAAAGAAATTTGCAGCCTTTGTTGATCAATCAAAACGACCAGATTGAAGCCAAGCAATTGCAATTTTTTTAAGTTTTTCTATTTTTGAATCGGTACTCGAGTAATTGAGAAGCTGTACGATTGTTTCAATTCCCTGTTCTCGTAGGCTTTCCAGCATTTTTGCACCCACGCCTTTGAGAATGCCAACGTTTGCAGATTGCTGATAATCTCCAAGAATAGCGATCAATTTGTAGGTGTAGGTATCTTCTTTAAGGGTTGAAGCTTGTCCAGTTTCAGACTTTTGTGACACCCAATCTTCGTGATCTATCCAACCAAAACGAATGAGTGAAAGCGTTGAACCATAAAAGTTGACAGTGATGAAATAACCGGATCGGTTAACCTTATCAACTTTTGGGTTTTCCTCGAGTTGTTTGCCATAACTGCGATTGCCAAATAACTTTAAGCCCAGTTGCCCAGAAGTTTTTAATTCGATGGAAAATTGTGAATCTTCAAGAAAAACCAGATCCTTTTCAAATTTTTCTGTACCGCCTCGCCATTTTTCCTGAGTCTTGTTCTTCAATACTGTTGCCAGTAATTTTTCAAAAAAGAACCCCGTGACTTGAGCGGGCAAATTCATTTCTTGAAGTAGAAAAGCATTTTCTCCCGTGCCAATACGTGTTTCCCATAAGGTATTCCAAGCAGTAAGAACTGCGTCCAGAATCAGATTACTCTCGAGCGGATGTATTTCAACAAGACGTTTAGTGATTTGTAACCAGTCTTGTTTTTGTTGATCCAAATAGGGCGACTTGCTCATTTTAGCCCCTCAAGTAACTTTTCTAAATCCACGTTTAAAGCTCGAGCGAGTCGTAAAATATTATGTAACGATGGATTGCGAATGCCGCGTTCAATACCGCTAAGGTAGGTTCGGTGCATGTTTGCAAGATCCGCCAGTTGTTCTTGTGAGAACTTTTGAGACTCGCGGATAGTGCGTAAGTTTGCTCCAAATTTGTGTAAATCTTGACTTTTGTCCACGTCCTAGCTTGAAAGTTTCGTAGTCTATTCGTCTACAGCCGATGCACTACATTTGTATTATTATTTCAGAATGCTCGAGAATCCCAACTTCCCAATTGGAATCTCGAGTACCCCTCTTAATCCCCCCTCTTCAGCCTGAGACAGTTCCAAACGTCCATTGTGGCTTTCCATGACGGCATTCACCAGCGTTAAGCCCAAGCCCGAACCTGGCAGGTGTTGTACGCCCAGCCCGCGTTGAAAGGGTTGTCGCAGTCGCTCGAGTTCGGATGCAGAAATCCCCAGACCATCGTCAGTAATCTCGAGCCAGGCGTGAAGCTGTGTCGCGCCCGTCCGAATCCAGACGTGACCGCCCTCGCGTCCGTATTTGATGGCATTCTCGAGCAGGTTGCTGATGGCGAGCCGCAAGCCTGAAGGGTCGCCGTGAAGTGCGGCAGGCTCGAGGGTGGATTCGATGCTGATGTTATGGGCTTGTGCTCTAGGCTCGAGGAGTTGAATCGCGTCGAATGCCAGTTCGGACAGGTCGAGCGCCTGATGGTTTGCGCCCTGGTCTGAACGCGCCAGGGTCAGCAGTGAATCCACGGTGGCGGTCATCTGACGGGCAATCTCGTCCGCCTCGAGCAGCGCGGCGCGGTAGGTGTCATCGTTGCGGGTTCGCTCGAGGGTCAGGCTGGTGCGTCCAATCAGTGCCGCCAGCGGCGTGCGGAGTTCGTGCGCCGCGCCCAGCGTGAAGGCTCGTTCGCGTTCGATGGTGCGTTCGAGACGCTCGAGCATGGCGTTGACGGTTCGGGTCAGGTGTGCCATTTCGTCGTTGCCTGGAGCATTTGGAACGCGATCTGCATAATGTCCAGACGCGGCAATCTGCGCGGCGAGGGTGCTGACATGATCCACGGGGCGCAAGGCGCGGTCTGCCAGCACATAACCCGCCGCAAAACCGATCATCAGCAAGACTGGCAGCACCACCAAAACCACTGTCCCCGCCCGAGAGATGGTTTTTGTCAGCTCGAGTTGCGAACGGGCGGCTTGAATAAAAATATTGCCTGGCAAGGCTTTGGTAAAAACCCGAATCTCACCGACGGTTTGAAACCCTGGCTCGAGTTTGACCTGCACTTTAAAATCACCAAAACGGTCCAGTAACTGCCCCTGCTGATTGAACACCGCCAGCGAGGTCGCCCCAGGTTGACTGGGTTGGAAACGTTGCCCTTCAGTCTCGAGGCGCGGGCTGTTTTCTTGACCCCCCAGTTGACTGATGGCAAGTTGGGCGGCTTCGCGCAGGGCGTCGTCAAAAGATTGATACAAACTTTGGCGCAGAGACACGAACAACACCGCCGTACCGAGCGCCAAGATCAATACCGAAATCAGCGCGTAAAACAACGTCAGTTTGAAACGCAGGCTCAAGGTTGCTTCCCAAGATCGAGCCGTCCGAGGCGGTAACCGATGCCGCGCACGGTTTCGATCACCTCTGCCCCAAGTTTGCGGCGCAAAGTGGAGACGAAGACATCGACGGCTTTAAAATCCACCTCGCTGCCTTCAGACCAGACGCGTTCAATCAGGCTCGAGCGGGTGTACGCCCGTCCCGGGGTCAATGCCAGACACTCGAGCAGGGTGTACTCGCGTGGGGTGAGGGAAGCGCGTTCGCCGTCACGGGTGACTTCGTGTGCGCCCAGGTCGAGCATCAACCCTTGAGGAAGGTTGACCAAGTTGCTTGCCTCGCCTTTTGAACGCCGCACCAAAGCGCGAACTCGAGCACGCAATTCTCTGAAGTCAAAGGGTTTGGTCAGGTAATCGTCGCCGCCCGTGTCCAGCCCCTCGAGTTTGGAATCGATGTCGTCGCGGGCGGTCAAGAACAGAATCGGTGACTTATCACCACGATCCCTTAAAACCCGAGCCAGTTCAAAACCAGCTTCACGACCTTCGGGCAGCATCACATCCAAAATCAATAGGTCATACGTCTCGAGCCGTGCCATGCCATCACCGACGCTGGCGTTTGGGGCATGGTCGATCAGCAAACCATCTTCGCTTAAGCCCTCGAGAATCAAGCGGCTTAACCGTGGGTCATCTTCGACGAGCAGTAAACGCATCATGCCCCTGTTCTCTCGAGCAGGCAATGGAGAACTCGAGTTTGACCATCATGCTAGAACACTTGGGTTTGGAAACGGTAAAGATACCAAATCTTAATCTTTCAAAACCAAATCCAAACCTTAAAGCTTCAGGCTGTGTGCAATCAGACATCTGGTGTTGAAGCTCGAGCCGACACTGTTGCTGAAAATTGAAACCTTGGAGGTCAAACCATGAAACCCAGGACTGCTTTCGGCATCGCAATCGGCTTTTTCAGCATTTTAGCAACATTCGTTCAAGTCGGTTTTGCCAAACCAACAAAGTTATTGGTGCAAAGCACACCAGCCTATGCTCCCGCAATTGACCCTGCCAATTTCGTCGCAAAAATCGATAACCCGTATTTTCCGTTAACACCAGGCACAACCCGCATTTTTGAAGGCAAGACCGACGCCGATTTTG
>JANLWR010000249.1:0-3658 GCA_031364625.1 Deinococcales bacterium
TGTGGTCGTGAGGATTTTGGCGCTCGAGACGAGCACCCCGTTTTTTTGTGCAGGCTTCTTAGAGGTTGAGAATGATCTTGAAGTTTTGAAACTTGAGCAGGTGGATTTTGTGGACCGCGCCCATGCGGAATTGGGCATCGAAAGAATTCAAAGTTTATTTCTATCTGCAAACCGTCAGCCTCGAGCCGATCTGATCGTGGTTGGCACAGGTCCAGGTTCGTACACGGGCGTTCGGGTGGCAGCCAGTTTGGGCTTGGGTCTGGCGAGGGTTTGGAAAGCAGAAGTTGTCGGCGTCTCCACCCTCGAAGCGATTGCCGCCACCCGAGATGGTGTTGTCGCCGTCAGTTTGGATGCAAGGCGCGGGAATGTTTACAGCGCGATTTATCAAGTTTTAAATGGCAGAATTCTCGAGGTTTTGCAGGGTGTCGAAAAGCGTGCGCTCGAGGATTTTCAGGCTTTAATTCCAGAAAACGCCATCAAACTTTCAGATGCCGCCCCGAATCCACTGGCGCTGGCGAGGTTGGGTTTAGAGCGTTTCAAACGTGGCGAAACCGAATTGACGCTCGAGTACCTTTAAACAAAATAATGCGGCACAAACCTCGAGCTGTCTTTGGTGATTTCGTTGTTGTCCTCACGAATGCCGATGCCTGCCGCCATGTCGCCAACGACCCAAGAGCCAATCACGGGGTAGTTGTTGTCGTAATTGGGTAAACCCGCGTAAGCTTGGTAAATGTAGCCCTCAGCGCCGTACTCGCCTTCAGTTGAAAGGCTCGAGCCGTGTGCGTCAATGCGGATGTTTGCGCCCTCCCGAGAGAAAAACGGTTTGCGCACCCGATTGCCCGAGAGTGGTTTGAAACTGGCGGGCAGCAAATTTGGGTGTCCTGGAGAGAGTTCCCACAGAATGGGCAGAATGCCTTTGTTGGACAAAATCATTTTCCAGGCGGGTTCGATCAAGGTTGCGGCTCTGTTCAGCACGTGCTGCCCGAAAGGCTCGGCAATCAAATGCTCCCAAGGGTAGAGCTTAAACAAGAATCCAATCTCTTGATCTTCGAGGTCAACAAATTTTTTGCTGTTCGCATTCCAACCAATTTCGTCCATGCCAAGGTGCTTGGTTTGCATCCCGACCTGGTGCGCAATGTCGCGCAAGTATTCTACCGTGCCGTAATCTTCTTTGGAGGCGTTCACCGATGCAAAATGCAATTGACTGACTCCACGGCGGGCGCGTAAAAACCCGAGTTGCTCGAGCAGTTTTTCATGAATCGAATTGAACTGATCCGCATGTTCGGGCAGCACACCAGCCGCCAGGCAATCCTCGAGCCAAACCCACTGCGCCACGGCAGACTCGAGCAAGGAGGTTGGTGTATCGGCATTGAACTCGAGCAACTTCGGAGCGCCGTCGCCGGCGTAACGAAAATCGAAACGTCCGTAAATCGTCGGGTCGTCCGCGTTCCAACTTTGACGGCAGAGTTCCGCCCAGGCGGGCGAAATTTTTAATTCGGCAAACCGATTGCGGTGAATCACATGATCCACGGCGTCCATGCACAATTTAAAAACGCTGATTGTGGCGCGTTCCAACTCGAGAATTTGACGCTCGGTAAATTGGTACGCCACACTTTCATCCCAGTACACGCTGTTGTCAATCGTGTGAAAGCCAAAACCGTGCTGCTCGAGCTTGCGTTTCCAATCGTGGCGTCTTGGCATTTCGACGCGTTTCATCAGCTACCAAAGCCACTGCTAGAACCACTGCGCGAACCAAAACTGCCACGCGAACCAAAACCACCCCTCGAGATGCCGGTGCTGGTCACAACCCCCGCGCCTTTAAACGTGCCATTTGAAAAATTGGCGCTGCTCGGGGCACGACTTGGCGTGTTGCCTGGCACGCCACCCGCTCGGTAAGGATAGTAATAACCGAGTCCACCCAAGTAGACAAAATGCGGTCCGTAATGATAGCCAGCGCTCGAGTAACAACGGTCACTGCCGACACCCCACTCGCGTTCGCATTCGGCACGGCTTGCATACACGGCACGTTGCGTTTTTTGGGTTTCCTCGGTGCAAGAAATAAAAGTAATACTCGAGATCAGGGCGAGGGTGATGATGCGGCTGCGTTTGATGGTGCTTTGATTTTTCACTTGATGCCTCTTGGTCAGAAATACGAGGGTTTTCTTGGAATAGTTCCAAACGCGTCGCTCGAGTTTTAAACCTGTTCGGACAGCGCCGGAACTTCTGCGACTGGGGGATTCATGTTCTCCCAGGAATCCTCGTCAAAGAGTTGCACTTTTTTACCAAAATCTTGATGAATCCCGCGCTGAACCAAGTAATACGCGAAACCCAAAGCGATAAAAGTGGCGATCAAACTTGGTAGGTACAAGGTGGTGTTGGCGGTAGCGATTTGGGCATTGAAGTCTTTGGTTCCAAATTTCGCGGTCACAATCCGAAAATTGACCAGAAAATTCACCACTCCAAATGCCAGTCCCTCGAGCATCATGATGATGGTGGCGTACCGTAAGCCTTTGGTGGTGTTGGGCGCGTTCAAGATTCGCTCGAGAAAACCCTGTTTTTCGGGTGGGCTGGCAGCCCCCAAACCAACTTTGAGCATAAATTTAAAAAACGGTGTGCCGAGCAGTAACGACCCGCCCATGACCAGCGCGGTCAGGATGTGACGGTACGAATCCTTTAAGGCGAATGCCGCGCCATCAATCCGCAAGAATGCCAGCGCCCCGCCCGCCAGAGCGCCAGAACCCGCCAGAAGCGTGACAGGATTGAAAACCCGAGTTCTAAAAAGATCAATCGCAATGTACGTGACCGGAATCAACGCCGCGATGATGTAGGTCGTGACCGTGCCAAAAATGTCGGAAAAACCGATGCCGTCGCCTTTGGCGTCTTTGCCCAGCAAACTTGGACTGAGCAGCGCCACGGGAATGGCAAGTGTGAAAATCAAATCCAAAATCAGTTTTTTGAGCTGACCTTTTTGTGCGGTGGTCTGTGCGGCGCTGACTTGTGGTTCTGACATGAAGCTAGTTTACCGTTCTGGCTCGAGAAGCCCAAATTTCCTGGAAGCAAAGTAAGAGTATCGCGTCTGCCTTAATTTGGCGACCAAGATTTTCGTACTATTGACACTTTAAGGCTCGAGTTGCCTACCACAATAAGCTGGACGCGCCAGTAGGGTGCGCCATGCGCACCGTTAAGCACTGTTGGTGCGCACAGCTACGAAACTTAGTCGAGAAGCCCAAATTCTCAGCGCGTTTCAACCTCGAGGTTCAACCATTGCACCTCGAGCGGCGTGAGTTCAAGCTCTAAAGCTTTGAACGAACTGGCGGTCTCCAAGGTGTTGCGCGGTCCGACCAGTGGAATGGTCGGAAACGGTTGCCAGAGCACATACGCCAGCGCAATCTGAATTGGGTCACAACCTTTTTCGTGCGCCAATTCTTTTGCCCGCTCGAGCCTCTGAAAATTATCGGGTGCGTACCAGCAGCGCACCAACTCTTCATCCCCCTGAAAATCCGGATTGCCGCGCACGAAAAACCCTCGAGCTTGAGACGACCAGGGCAGCAAGGTGATTTGGGTTTCGGTCAACCAGGCTCGAGAATCGGCGTCACTTGCGCTGATGCAACCCGCCCAAGGTGGGTCAACCATTCGGGCAAGGCTAAAATTGTTGCTG
>JANLWR010000260.1:0-18183 GCA_031364625.1 Deinococcales bacterium
AAAACCCCGCGATTTGCGGGGTTTTTTTGATGCTCGAGTCTGATATCAGTTCAAATTACGTTGCGGGTATCAAAATTCCAGCTCATTTGGTTTCATTCAAGTATTTGATTGCCGCTTCGAGTTGCGTGTCATGACCTTTTGTTAACGCATCTGGATCTAAAGCGACTTTCTGATCAGGAATAACTTTAAATGGAACGAGAGAATTGTCGATACGATAAATTCGATGGGTTGTAATGCTGATCCCAGCACCTGTAGTCAATACAAATCGATTTCCACCTACTCCACCGCCACCTAATGTTTCTTCACCAAACAACGCGACATTTGGCAAACCATGCAGTAAATCTGCAAGATTTTCGCCTCCACTGAACGTATTGTTTCCAATTAAAATCACGACTGGATTTGACCAAGTTGCATAATTTGGAAAAGGTGTTTTTACATTTTCTTCAGGTTTCGCACTATTTTTATAAAAACTAGTTCCTTTTTCAAGCCAGTATTTTATAACCACATTTTTTATATCTTTAAAAATATGACCAACCTTACTTTTTGTAAAAATACCGGCAATGTTTATAGGCATAAAAGGGTCGCCTCCTTCATTAAATCGAAGATCAAGAATAAGTTTTTTAATTTTTAGTGAAATTGCTTTTTTAATAAACGAGTATATAAGTGCATCTGTAATATTTTCATCATAGAAATCTGGAATTGTAATTTTTGCAACTTGTGAATCAATTAATATGAAGCTTGGTTTCCAGTGTAGATAACTAGGTTTCATATGAACAATGCGTTCATTTCCTTCACTTGAACGAACCATAATATCAATTGTTCGGACTTGAATTTCGAAATAAGCAATTTTTTCAAGTACAGAATCTGAAATATATAAATTTTTATCAGATTCAACAGAAATCAGAGTATCTCCAACTTTTAATCCTGCATCCTTTGCTGGCGTTTCGGGTTGAACGAAAGTGACAACTCCTTCGTTCCCAATTGCGATTGCTCGAAAACCATAGCGATACGTGTTTTTCCACGCTCCAACAAAATACGGTTTGTCCTCATCAATTCGAAGCTGTGGTGTTAAGTTTAAATGTGGATCAGGGATTTTAGAAATGATATCAGCTATCTTACGTTCTGCTTCATCTCGAGAGCAAGAATTGGGACATGATTTTGCTAAATCTAACCTTGCTTGAGTATAAAAAGCTTTCATATTGATATGAAGTGGATTGATATAATTATCCTTAAGAAGCTGAATTGACTCCTCAAGCATCGTTTGGTCTTTTTGGTCAGCACTGAGCGCAGTTGTCAATAAGACAACCACACTCAATGCGAAAAAGCGTATGAAGTTAGTCATAAAAAATCACTCAGGCTTTAGGAACTCTAGGTTGAAACTTAGGTGGTCCTTTACCTCCACCAGATTCACCGCTTCCACCGCCACCGCCACCGCCTGTAACAGCAGGTTTAGTAGTCTGTCCTGTCGGTGGTGAAGGCGGCAATGCTGCCCCTGCAAGCACTTCCACCTGAGAAGACACTTTATATTGCTGATTGCCAACGAAAGCAACACCAGCAGTAAGCACCATTAACGAAAATCCAAATATCACCTGTAACTTTTTCACAATACTCCTCCTTGTCCAAACAGCGATAAACTCGCCGCTCTCGCCGTAATTAGGGACTTCTCAAACTTCTCGAGCGTAATCTGAATTAAATTCAGTTCTTCTGGTTGCTCGAGTTTCTGTAATTTAGGAACGTATCCATTTTGAACATGCAAATCTTTGATAGCACGTTGTAAAAGCAAACGGGTGCGGTTATCTTGAACTGCATCGCGGCAACACAGCATCGCAAAATTGACTTGTGCAGCGGTGACTGGGCGATACCAAGATTCTTGATGGTGGTACTGCCGAAATAAGACTTGGCGTAGGGCTTGCAATTGTCCACCGCCTGAGCGTCCTAGAAAATCAGTATCAATGTTAAAGGCTTGCAAAATGTATTTAACGGCTTGTATTGGTCGCATTCCGGCAGTCCCGTAGACCGTAATTGGTCGGGCGTTTAAGTTAATAATGATCTGGTCGCTGGCTTGAATCACAGCATCTGGCACACCAGGAAATCTGCCCAAAAGCGCAAGTGCTACGGGTGTCAGCAACTGAAGCCGTGCAACCACTTGGTTCAAAATGCGTTCGTCAAAGTCCGCAAAACACTCTGCTGCCCGCCTTAAAGCATCGGTCAAACTTTCAGCACCATCTGGCAATGAACGCTCGAGAATTTCAATCAATACACAGAGCGCAAAAGCTCGCTTTGCAGGGGGTAATTTTGCAATATCATCCATGCTTGGAATCCGCTGCAACGCCAACCCAGTCTCGCCCATTTGTAGCAACGAAAATCCTGCCAATGTTTGCAATTCTAAGCGCAACCAACCCAGTGCGGGTTGAGTAAAACGCTGCGTTTCGAGGTAGGCAGTTCGGTAATATTCTCGAGCGACACTGGCTTCTTCGGGTGAAGTGGTAAGCGCTTTTAATATCAAACCATAAATGGTTGCGATTGCCGCAGTAAAATTTTCCAGACTTTTTAAAGCTTCGTCTTTGATTTCGATCCAAGGATATCTGAGTGTTTGAAGTTGTATTGCTGCTTTATTTGCCCAGTCGGGCGTTCCATTTTCCACAACAATTTGTGAAAGAATCAATTCAATACCATCATCATCTCCAAGCGCTTCAAAAGCCACAATTCATGCCCAGTTTGCGTGTTCAGACAATATTGGGTCTGTGGCTGGATCATCACTGACACGTTTGAACAGCGCGGCTGCGGTTGCGGCATCGCCTTCGTAATATGTTGCATTTGCAAGCTGGCAATTTGCGACCAAAACATAGGATTCCATCCCAACTGCTTGTGCCAGAATAATTGCTTCGGCAGCATTGGTACGGGTTCGAGAAAAATCTTGGTTGAGCGTGTAAGCATCAGCAAGCATCAAATGAACACGAAGTTCACCTTCTATTGACAAGGGGGAACGCTGACGTGATGTTTTCATCTCCCGTAGAATTTCCTCGAGTACAAGCGGTGTGGCTTGAGCATCAAATTGCGGTTTGTCACTTCCACTCCAAGCTTTTCGGGCATGAAGATTGGCAAGCTGTGCTTTGGCAATCAAATGAATGGTTTGGTCGTTGGTCATTAAAGCGCGACTTGCCAAAACTTGGGATTGTTCAGAATCCTTGACAGTTAACAACATGGCAGCACGCAAATAACCAAGTGGTGTGTCAATTTGTTTTAACAATTCAACCGCTTGTATCAGCTCCGCACTCGAGCGGCGTAAAGTCGCCACACGCCATAAATCAAAAGCCCGTGGATCATTCAGATCGGGTAACTCGAGCGGCATTGTTGAAGTTGTGATTGGTATTTGACTTTCGCTCATCGCTTGTCCTTGGGGGTCGTTCAAAACGCTTTCATTCTGAATGATGTGTACTCTAACGTAACCTCATTTTTTCACCACGACACTTCTGCGACACTTTAAGCCAAGAAAAATATCTAAACTTTGTCCCACATAGGGTTTCGACCCTAAATTTATACCAAGTCAAGGTAACTATACCCCAAACAAATCAAGATAGGGTTCTAATCTCGAGATTTTCGCGTCACTCAAACCAAAATCTCTTATTTGCCACCAAAAATCGTTTGACCAACAATACCGCGAGTTTTGGCTTGAACGTTGGGAAGTGTCGCACAAGTGTCCACAAAATTTAAGGAAGCTCATTTACACTTCTTATTAGCAAGGATGTCATTCATTTTTGAAGAGCAAGTTTTGAATACGGCAACAAAAAAATCCTCATTTTTTTGTACAGGAAAGGACTTCATGCTCAACACCTCAACCCAAGAACACACGCATCACACCTCGAGCTTCCAAAGTCCACAACCCAACATTAACCTGATCTGCCAGCACGCCAGCCTTCATGCCCAAGCCAAACAAACCTTAAAACTCGAGGGATTTACCCTTAATGACAATGCTCAGATCACCTTGATCGTGGATTCCTTTCACGGCAACGCTCTACTCACCCTCGAGTTTCAACGGTTTCCCAACCCAATCGTCATGACTTCCAACCCTTGCGGCGAATACCAAGCCGACTTGCTCGAGTTTGGGGCGAAAGCTGTGGTCAGCCCAATCGGCAGCAACAGTGTCTTATTTCAAGCCATTCACGCCGTTGCCAGACTCGAGCCTTATCACAGCACCTTGCCAGAATCTTCTAACCTCACCCCCACCGAACGCCGTATTCTGCGTTTGGTCGCCAACGGGTTGGAAAACAAAGAGGTAGCTCGGGTTTTAGGGTCTTGTGAAGCCACCGTGCGTAACCATGTCACCAGGGTTTTAGAGAAAATATCGTGTACCCACCCAGATTTAAAGCTCGAGAATCGCACGCATTTGGCATTGTTTTACTGGGGCATGTGGCATACTTTAACGACGTGCATGACAATTGTCACATGACATATATCATGCGCTTTTTAAAACTCGAGTGTTCATACTAATGACAAGCACTCGAGAAACAAAAATTAAAAACTCGAGATGTTTAGAGGAGGTAAGTCATGGTTAAGGAAATCAGTTTTGAAGTAATGCAGGGTATCGATGGCGCTTGGACTTGTGGAGACACAGTAAATACCATCTCATCAATTTTGGGTGGTTTTGTTGGAGGAGTTACTGGTGTAGCAGTAGCAGGCGTTACTAAAAATCCTTATGTTGCATACGGAGCTGGTGGCGCAGTTGGTGGCGCAGTTTACGGTGTTACAAACGGAGTTTTAAATAAAGCATTTTGTTAGTTTTTAATTACTATAAGTTTAGAGTAGTAAATTTACTCTAAACTTATAGTAATTACAATATTTATGTGAATTCTTTGAAAGCAGGTTTTTTGTGAAAAAAATACCAAGGTTTATTGCAGTCTTTTTAGTTACTTTTTTTAGTTCTTATGTATCTATTTCGGTTATAAAATTAATTTTTCCTCAAATTTCTAATGATTTTTCAGCTTTATCTTTTTCAATATTTATAGGAATTTTCTTTTCTTTTATTGATCTTCTTAGAAAAAAGTCTGAAGTTTAGTGTTATGACTATATCCAGCATTAAAATTTAAAAAAATAAAATTGTAGGTAAAAATGATTAAACAAGCTGAGGTTTCCGATTGTGGTCCTGCCTGTCTGGTGTCTGTTCTGGCACACTACGGACGCACCGAACCCATTCATGCTATTCGCAACGTCGTTGGTACGACTCTTTCTGGTACAAACTTGGCACGGTTGTTTCAAGGTGCTCAAAAACTTGGTTGCGAGTCAAAAGCACTCGAAGCAGATACTGTTGGGCTTCAGACGCTCGAGCTTCCTTGTATTTTACATTGGGACAATAAACATTGGGTGGTGCTTTGGAAAATACGGTCTAAACGTGGGCAATCACCTCGTTTTTGGGTTGGTGATCCTGCCGATGGAAAAAACAAGTGGTTTAATCAGTCCGAACTCGAGGCTCATTGGACTGGCAAGTTGTTGTGGCTCAAACCCAGCGCTCGGTTTGAACGCGGGCGTTTTGTGGGTAAGCGTGGCGTGTCGGGTTTACTGGCGCATTTATCGCATTTTCGTGGGTCTTGGGCGGTATTGCGCGAGGTTGGTTTGGCTTCAGTTGTTTTGACCGTGTTGGGTTTGGCTGCGCCGCTACTCTCTCAAATCTTGTTTGATCGGGTTTTAACCTTCCGCGAAGATCAATTGCTACCGTATTTGCTGGCGGGTATTTTGCTGATGTCGGCTTTCCAAACCGCCTTTGGTTCGGTGCGTGGTTATGTTTCCTCGCATTTGGCAATGCGTTTGGATTACCGTTTGCATTTGGGTTATTTGGATCATTTGTTACGCCTGCCGCTTCGTCAGCATGAAACGCGTTTGGTTGGCGATTTACTCCAACGTTTTTCCGACCTCTCGAGCGTTAGAACGGTACTTTCGGATTTGGTGGTCAGCTTGCCCGCCTCGGGTTTATCGCTTGTGGTCAGTACGGCTTTACTGATTTTGTACAACCCGCCATTGGCTTTGGTTGCCAGTTTAAACATTCCGTTGCAATTGGCGTACTTGTTTATTCTTTCGCCGCATTTGCGTGAGAACAGCCGTAAATCATTAAAGAAAAGTGGCGAGTTGCAATCGTTCTTAATTGGGTCGCTCGAGGGTTTATCAACACTGAAAGCTTGGCGTGCCGAAGGTTGGGCGTTGTCTCGAGGGCGGGATCAAGTTTCGGGTTTGATGGATGTGGGTTGGCAGGGTTTGATGTTGCACACTTGGGGCGGTGTCGTGTTTGGACTTCTTGGCACGTTGGGCAGTTTGGTCACGTTGTGGTTTGGTGCAACGCAAGTTTTAAAATTGGACTTATCGGTTGGGCAGTTGGTTGCCGCCAATGGCTTAATGGCAAATGCGTTGGCGGCTTTAACGGGCATTACGACCAGCATCACGAACGTTCAAGAGGGCGTGGTGGCATCAGACCGTTTAGCAGAAATCCTCGAGATTGAAACCGAACAGGGCAAAGGTGTGCGTGAACTTCCTGCGTTGCGTTCTGGTTTAACCGTGCAAAACCTGAGTTTTGGTTATCTGCCCGAAATGCCAATTTTAAAGCGCATCAACCTCGAGATTCCGCAAGGTTCTTACACGGCATTGCTCGGCTCGAATGGAAGCGGTAAGAGTACGCTGGCAACCATTTTAACCAAGATGCTCGAGCCTGATGATGGACGGGTGTTATGGGATGGTATTTCGCTTTCCGATGTGGACGCGGCTGCAATTCGAGAGCGGGTCTTGTATTTACGTCAAGATGTGCCACTGTTTTACGCCTCGATGCGTGAGAACCTGGGTTTGGGAGTTGATCTGGATGACACCAAGCTTTGGGCGGTGCTTGGCGCTGTAGGACTCGAGAAGATGACCAGGCGACTTCCAGAGGGGTTGGACACCACCATTGGCGGTGAAAGCCTGTACAAGCTCTCCTCTGGCGAACAACAAATGCTGGGTTTGGCTCGAGCGTTACTCTCGAGCGCCGAGGTTTTAATTCTGGATGAACCCACCGCAACACTTGATCTCGAACGGGAACAACGGGTTGTGGCATTGTTATCGCAACTCAAAGGCACTAAAACCTTGTTGGTGGTCACCCATCGCCCAGCCCTGATCGAACCCGCAGATCGGGTGTTAAAACTTGAGAATGGCGAAGTGGTTTTGGTCCAAACCAAAGTTGGATCAGAATGTATGCTCGAGGCTGTAGCGTAAAGTTTTTAGATTTTATGGGTGTTTACGGGTAGTACATGACAATTGTCACATGACATATATCATGCGCTTTTTAAAACTCGAGCGTTCATACTTATGACAAGCATTCGAGAAACAAATAAAAGCTCGAAGATGCTTAGAAGAGGTGTAATGTGGTTAAAGAAATGGAATTAGAAGTGATGATCGAAACGAACGGAGGTGAACCTTGGACAACAAATGGTGATCCAGCGACTACGAAACAAGATTATAATAATCATGGCTATGGCGGAGCAA
Source organism: Deinococcales bacterium (assembly GCA_031364625.1). Taxonomy (GTDB): domain Bacteria; phylum Deinococcota; class Deinococci; order Deinococcales; family JAAFIG01; genus JANXTZ01. The sequence continues at coordinate 7,501 of JANLWR010000260.1, forward strand.
ATAATATGGCATCTGCTGCATATGCTCAAAACTTAACTCCTTCAGCGCCATCGCCTTCGATAACGCAAATTGTGAAAAGTATTCTTGACTCAACGCAAGTTCCAGCAATTAAAGACCCACCACCACCGAAAAAATAGCTTATATTTCGTATGAATTGTAAATTTAAGTTTACAATTCATACGAGTTACTCGAGTCAAAAAAAGGTATTTAAAATGAATTATAAGGGAATACTTTTGTTTTTATTTATTTCAGCGATTTCATTAGCTGGATTCATACTATTTAAAACAAAAGAAAATTCTTCTAAATACTTAAGTTTTACCAGTAAAAATAATAACTATTTAAAAAATAATTTCAATTGTAATTTTAGACAATTAGATCTTAACAAGACAACTTATATTTATAATGAGACAACGCACGGGTCGGAGAGTATTAGAGAGATAGAATATTGTATTATTAAAAAATTAATAGAACGAAAGAAATTAGATTTTTTAATTTTTGAAATAGACTATACTTCCGTTTTAGCAATAAGAAGATTTTTAGATGGTTCGTTTTCAGAAGAAAAACTTAAAAAATATTTACTTAGAAATACAATTTCTGCAAGTAATAGCTTTTTTAAACTCTTAGAATTTATAAAAATGAATAAAAATGACTTAAAAATATTTGCTTCAGATTCTCTTTATCATTCTATAATGATAAAGTATATTAATGATCAGTCAAAAAAATTAAAAAATAACAATTGTATTAAAATTACAGAAAAAATTACCTTAAAAGAACTAGAAAAATGTTACAAAAAATTAATTCATAAATATGGCGATAATTACGATACAGTAGTTGAAGATTATTATTATTTAATTCAATCAAAAAAAATGCTACTCATAGATTTTAAAAAAGTTAATCCATTTTCAGTTTCCGAAAAAGAAAAATTACTATTTATAGCCTCCAATCAAAAAAAATTACTATTGACAGCTCCTAATAGAGAAAAATTAATCCAGATTTTAGTTGAAAAATTAGTTAAAAAATATGGTAAAAGATTTTTTCTATCAGGACACACTGGTCATTTTGGTACTTTATACGAAGAAAGTAGCTTTGAAAACACTTTAAATTATTTATACAACAATAATATTATTAAAAAAGATAAGTCTTTTGAAATTACCGCAATTGTTTGTCAAGGTCAAGCAAAAAAGTTAAGCACGTCTAGTTTTTTTGGTAGCATAGAAGGTAATATTTTTCAAACTGTAGATCTACCACCACTGCAAGTAAATTCTCTTGATCATAAATTATGCAATGAAAGCAATGAAAAGTTCGATAAAGTGAGATCTTCTGGTTTGATTCCCGAATCAGAAAGTTACTCGGGTTTTAATCCAAATAATTCAGTAAACCTATTTTTTACGATTCAAAACTCAAAGGCTTCTGAGATAACAAAATAGCTTTAAACATAACTAAACAATATTTAAACAGATTTATCTTAAAAAACTTAAAGACAAGAGGAGAAATCAAAAAATGACACTCATCAGAAAGTCGTATCAACTCGAGTGGGAACGCCCACTTTCCAAAGGCTCGAGATGGACGTTCTGGCTTTTAATGATTTTAGTCATCTCGGCAGCGATTTGGGCAAGCATAGCCCAAGTGCAAGTGTACGCGTTGGTGCGTGGATCTCTCGAGCCTAAAGGTCAGACTGTTGCGGTGGACACGCCTGTTTCGGGGCGGGTTCTGGAGGTGCGAACGCAATTGTGGGGAACGGTGCATAAAGGTGATGTGTTATTTGTGCTTGATGCGGTGGGTACGGATGCCACCGATACCAAATTGCAATTCGAGACGTTACAAGCCCAAGCGAGCGAGGCAAGTCGGGCGCTCGAGTTTACCCAGGCTGATGTGCGACAACGAGGTCGTGTTGTCAAAGACAAAATAATTCTCGAGGCGGCATCGGCAATTCCTCGGGCAGAATTGGTAGACGCGCAGGATGCGCTCGAGAAAGCCCAGTTGAGTTTGCGCCAAGCCGAGGCGAAGTTGAATGTTTTTAAAGTGCAGTTAACGCAATCAGAGCGCCGTCAGCGTGTTTTGATTTTAGCGCCAGCCAATGGGCGTATCTCGTTTTTGGCGGTGCGTGAAGTCAGCAAAGCCGTTGGCACAGGGCAAGGTTTAGCCACCATTCTACCCGAAGGCGTACCGTTGCAATTTCGGGGATTTGCTCAGGAATCAGACCGTCCTAAACTGCTCGAGGGTCGAATGACTGAAGTGGCTTGGAATGCTTACCCACGTCAAAAGTACGGTATTACTTTAGGGCATGTTTCAGGCATTGCCCCTTCGAGTTCACCAACTTTTGAAGTCACCATCGATTTTAAAAAACTCGAGTTGAAAGGACCGAATAGTTCTAAAGAATTACTCCCAGGCATGACAGGCGAGGCTCGAGTGATTGCCACCAAGAAAACAGCTTTGAGCTTGTTTTGGGATTGGGTTCGTGGGGTGAATCCGTGGGATTAAAAACAGTATTTTACGTGTTGATGTTTTTGTGTTTGGCTTCAACTGTTTTTGCTCAAGGTCTAAGCCGCAATGATGTGATCCAAGCCGCCGAACAAAGCGCTGTTGTAAAAGCAGCTCGAGCCAGATTAAATTTAGCGCAATCTCAGGCGACGGCAGCGGGTGTACCCATTTCGGCAAGTCTTGGAGGTGGGTATTCGCTTTCAGGCTCGAGTCCTGACACCACTGGGCTGGTTAGTACCAATGATGCCTGGAAAATCAGTTTAAACCTGAGTTTTGCGGGTCTATTCGGTATTGCGCTCGAGACTCGGATGCTGGCAGACATCAACTTCGAGCGAGCCAAACGGGCTTTCAACGCGGCACAATTAAAAGCAACCCGAAATGCTATTGCATTGTGGCACACGGCACGGCATGGTTTTTTAGCCCTCGAATTGGCGAACACATCGCTCCAAACAGCAAAACTTGTTGAACAAGCCGCCGAAACTCGTTTTCAAGCGGGGGGTATCAGCATCAACGGGCGTGAAAACGCATCACTGGCAGTCGAACGCGCCGATCTCGAGGTTCAAAAAGCAAAACTTTTCTTGCAATCGGCGCAGTTACAACTCGAGATCAATTTTGCTCTCAAATCGGAGGCTGTTCTTGACCATTGGCAAGCATTACCTGACACTGCTGGCATAACACAACTCGAATGGCGTGAAGATGTCTTTGAAGCTCAGTCCGCTTTAACCACGGCGGAATTCGAGCGTTCAAAAACCAATCAGGCGGTGCTACCCAGCGCTAAACTCGAAGCTGGAATTTCTGGCTCGAGTGGGACATTGTCTTTGAGTGTCAATCAAAACTTAGCCAGCAACCTCAATTACTCGTTTTCCAACACGCCAAGCTCGAGTACCGAATTTAGTGTTGGTATCAGCATCAGTGTTCCACTTGACCTTGGAGCTTGGAATGCGTTAGAACCTGTAACAAACAATGTCACGGTTGCTCAGAACAATTTAGCGCTGGTCGTTTCCAGTGCCAAAGCCGATATTGTTGCACGCCGTGCCGCTCTGGGTTTGTCACACTCGAGTTTGGAACTTGCAAATCATACTCAGGAGTTCAATCAAAAACAACTCGAGCGGACAAAAACCAGGTTTAACGCTGGTTTGATAACTCCTCTCGAGCTTCAAAAAACAGAACTAGAAGTCTTAAAAGGGCGTTTGGACGTTTTTGACGCCCAAGCCGAACTTGATTTATCCGTTATGGATGTGCACCAAGCCACAGCCGTTATGTTGGAGGAACTAAAATGAAGAAACAATTTTTTGGGCTGGTTTTAATTTACGCCATTTTTTCTCAAAGTTTTGCGTTCGCGCAAACACCGCCAAAGCTTTACGAAGCTGCTTTAAGTCGCTCTGATGCTTTTGAAATTGCCAAAAGCGAATTGCAAAGCAGCCAAGACCGACTGGAACGCTTGCAAAACGATCCACTTGCCATCAAACCCGATTTATTAGAAGCTCGAGTCACCAAAGATGTGGCAGTCGCACGTTTAACCGCCGTAAAACTCGAGGTCCGAAAAACCGTGACCAGCGAGTATTTTGCTTGGACAGAAGCCGAAGATGCACTCGATTTCGCAAAAATCAAACTCGAGTTTGCACAAGTCAGTTTAAACGCCGCTCAAGCGCGTTTTAAAACAGGTGCAATCACCAGCATAGAATTAAAACGCGGCGAAGCCGAAACCCGCAGCAGTGAAGTGGATGTCACCAACACCGATACGGACTTTACCGCCAGCAGTGACGCTTTAAAAGCCCGAATTGGTTACTTACCCGACGCGCAACAAACCCCAGAAACCACACCGCGTCCACAACGAGCCACGCTCGAAGCCTCACTCGAAAATCATCTGAAATGGATTGCTGCCAAAGGAACGCTCGAGCGTGTCAGATTGGATTTTGAAATTAAGAACAACGAATTTACCGCCATCGTCGAAAAAAACGCTGCAAAAACCGCCGTTTCAGATGCCGAACGAAACTTAACCGACGTGCGTTACAACCTCAAAACTATTTTCGCTGCCAGTTGGGACGCGTACCAGAATTCTTTTAACGCCATTGCGCCAAAAGAACGCCTGGTCCAAAATGCCCAAGAAGAAGTCAAAACCCAACAACAACGGCTTGAAAAAGGACTGATCTCGAGATTGACTGTGCAACAAGCTCAAGTGTCTTTGGCGCAAGCTGTGATGGTACTCAATCAAACCAGACATCGTTTTAGTCTGTCGGTTTTAAATGCTGCCAATGCTGTGAATCTGGATTTATGGGTTAAAAACTGAGTTTTAAAGTTTTACAATGGCAATCTCGAGGAAGCTTTCTTTAAATCTTTCGAGTTTCAAACAATACCGTTAAACGCCGCATTTACAAATTGTCCTGTTTTAACTTCAAATTCCACGCCCCAGAACTGCTCGCCACCATCACAAGCCATCAAAACTCGAGAACGCCACTGCGGGTCTGTGTCTTTGGGGAATAAATTAACGTAAATGATTTTGCGACCACCCGCAATAAATCCCGCGTACTGACGGTAAAAACTCGAGAGTTGTGCCGTCGGGCGTTTCAGTTTTTGTTTAAACACAGGCAATTTTGTCTCGAGTTGCTCTATTTGCTGACTCGAGGGAGTCCATTGTGCAGTCACTTTTTGAGGTGCAGCTCGAGAACATTGACTCAACAAGGCTTTGGCTTGTTGACCTTTGAGCATCACACCATACGTTTGCCAATTTGCGCTGGGCGCGGCTTGTGCGGTGAGAACCAACAAGAGAGCCAAGATCAAGATTCGCATGTTTTCACTTTAGAGCACAAACCTGAAATAGAAATGTTTTGGAATCTCGAGCGACCTGAAGTATTTCGGACGCTCAGGTGAGTACGTTTTAGTGATGCTCGAACATGTACCAAAACCCCGTGCTGGCTCGAGTGATTTGAACTAAAACTTGACAACAGCACGCGCAAGATAACTGAGCATCGAACCGTTCTTATTTTTGGATGGACGTTTGATCGACGTTCGTGTTTCATGATGACTTTTGCCGATTTGACCTTCAGGTTGCTCCGCTCGAGCTTCTTGAATGCCAGTCATTCGGTGAAGGCTCGAGATTTCATGTTTTAAAGGGGGAATTTATGAAAGTTCAATACGGCGTGTTGTTCGTAGAAGGTGAAAATTGGTACTTCAGCTTTCGTGAACCAGGCGGAATCGTAAAACAGAATTTATCCAAAAGTCTCTCGCTGCTTGATCTTCTTGATGGTTTGGGAATGAACGGTTGGGAATTGTGCGATAAGAACAACATTTTGCCGCCGGCGGCAAGCCCCGATGAATGGGTGTTCTTGCGACGTTTACCGTAAAAACTTTCTGTCCACAAAGATCATTTGAAAGGAAAATCATGAAACTTTCTTTGCTTTATATTCTTGCAATCCTGACCGTATTTCTGACCGCTTGCCCACCTGTTGCACCCAGCACAGGTAGCCTGACCGTCACGGTTTCAGGCAACCCAGCAGGCTCATCGCCCAGCGTCACCGTGAACAGTCCAAACGGTTTCTCGAGCGTCATCACCGCCACCACAACCATCCCAAATCTTGAGCTTGGGTCGTATTCGGTCAACGCCTCAACCTTGTTGTCGGGCGAAACCGAGTTTGATGGACTGGTCACAGGTTCACCCGTAACCGTCAGCGCCAATCAAACTTCAAACGCGAGCGTGGCATTCTCGAGCGCTCGAGAACCGTTTGTGTTTCCTGCGGCTTGGACGGTTAGCAACCCAAGCGACGTCAAACAGGGGGGAACATTTCACAGGGCGATTTCGTCCGATTATTTGAGTTTTAACCCGTTCGTCAGCGTCGAATCCAACAGCTTGCCCTCGTTGTTGAGCGCAGGTGGTTTGCTCAGGCTTGATCCGATCACCCATGATTACCTGCCTTACATGGCGAAGTCTTACACGGTCTCGAGCGATAAATTAACGTGGACTTTTGCGTTGCGCCGTGGCATGAAATGGTCCGATGGAAAGCCGATCACGGCAGATGATTGGGTCAGCACCGCTCAAATTTATGAAGATGCGGCGGTTGGGTCAAACAGTTACAATTCGTTTGTTTTTGGTGGCGGCAAAATCACGGTCAGCAAAGTGGACGTACTTACGGTCAAAATGGTTTTGCCGCTATTTTATGCGGATGCCATCTCAGCTCCTGGATTTGATGTTTACCCCGATCACGTATTTGGTGTTGCCTACCGTTCTGGTGGCGCAACTGCCGTTAAAAACCTTTGGGCAAAAACAGTCAATCCCACTGAAGTCGTCACAAGCGGCGCATTTAAACTTAAAACCTACACGGCTGGGCAAAGCACGCAACTCGAGCGCAACCCATTTTTTGGCGAGTGGAACCGTGACAGCGCCCGTAAACCGCTGCCGTATTTGGATGCTTACAATGTGGTCGTCGGTGATATTTTTGCAAAATTTCAAAGCGGGGAAGCAGACACGGTCTCTCCGACTGGAACAGAGTTGCAAACCCTCGAGACTGGAATTGCGAACGGCAGCATCAAAGCAATCTTAAAAAAGAATTACAGCCAAGCCGCCTCGAGCACCTGGATCACATTTAATTTCAATCGCTCGAGTGACTCCGAAAAGCAACGTTTGTTTCGCAGTGATGCGTTCAGGCAGGCGATCAGTCATTTGACCAACAGGGCAAAAATCATTAGCGACGTTTTCGCGGGCAATGCTGCTCCCGCTTACACCAGCGTCTACGAGGTTTTTCAGGATTGGGTTTCGAGCACAGCCGCGAAATTTGATTTTAACGTCCAAGCCGCCAAAGACTTGCTGACAACCTTGGGTTACTCAACCTTAAACACCGATGGGTACTTAACAGATTCAGTCGGTAAGGTACTCGAGTTTGACTTGGCAACAAACTCTGGAGTCACCTCTCGAGAAAGCATGGTGAACATTTTTGTTGCCGATGCGAAATTGGCGGGTGTGAAAGTGAATCCCAAATTTATTCCGTTCAACGATTTGGTGACGACGATGCTCAGTACGGGTACTGACCGTGCTTTTGATGCCATTCTTTTAGGACTATCGGACGGTAGCCAAGATTATCCCTTGGGTAGCAACGTTTTGAAATGCACAGGAAACTTACACGCTTTCAATAAATCGGGTGCATGTTTATTTCCTTGGGAAACCCAACTCGAGACACTTTTTAATCAAGGTTCGGTCATTCTTGATCGCGCTGGGCGTATTGCAATTGTCAAACAAGCCCAAGACCTCGAGGCGCAACATCAACCGTTTGTTTACATTGCCAGTCCGAAAGTCAGTATTGCTTGGCTTTCCAAAATCAAAGGCGAATACCCTGAGAGCGCACTTAGCAGCGTGAATGGCACAAGGAGTCTCGAGCTGACTTGGATTCAACCCTAACAAGATACGGAGGATTTTATGAAATTATCAGCTTCGATTTTTATTTTGCTTCTCACCCTCGCCGCAACACTGACTTCCTGTCCACCGCCACCGCCCTCCACAGGTACGCTTACAGTCACCATCTCAGGCGCTCCCGACGGTACAAGCCCCAGCATCGCCGTGAGCGGTCCAAACAGTTTCTCGAGCGTTATCACCGCCACCACGACCATCCCCAATCTCGAGCCTGGGTCTTACACCATTCAAGCCAATACCCTCACCTCGAGCAACCTCGAGTACGCGGGGGCAATCACAGGATCGCCCGCAACCGTGACCGCAAACACAACAGCAACCTCAACGGTTACTTACGCCAAAAGTGCAATGCTGATCTCGAGCCTTGCCGATTCGGGTGCAGGGTCTTTGCGGGACAGCCTCTCGAGTGCTGCTGCTGGTGAAACCCTGAAATTTGCGGCGGGAACAACAGGTGTTATTACCCTGACCAGCGAGTTGGCGTTAACCAAAAACGTGACGCTCGAGGGAACAGGCGTGACGTTAAGCGGTGGGAATACCAACCGCGTTTTAAGCATTGCCGCAGGCTCGAGCGTCACCGTGAAAGGTTTGAAATTGATAAACGGGAAAAGTGTTGTTGCGCCAACCTCGAGCGGTGTTCAACCTCGAGCGGCAATTCCAGGTCAAGGCGGAATCATTTACAACGAAGGAACACTTGTTTTGAAAGACACCGAAATTTCGGGCGGTGAAGCCATTGCGGGTGGCGGTATTTACAACCAAACAGGGGCAAGCCTGACGCTCGAGAGTGGCAGTATCAAGAACAATATTGCCAGTTCAATTGGTGGTGGTGTAGTCAATAGAGGCACGTTCACAATCGCTGGTGGCAGTATCGAAAGTAATAAAGCCGTTAACCCTGCCGTTGTCGGAACGTATGGTGGTGGTGTGCACACTATTGGAACATTTACGATGACAGGTGGCACAATTAAAACCAACACCGCACAACGCGGTGGTGGTGGCGTAGCCACTGGTGATGATGTTGTCAAATCAGTTTTTGTCATGTCTGGTGGCAGCATTGAAGGAAACAGCACCACCAACACCACTGATACGGGTGGCGGCGGTGTGCTGAATTACAAAGGCACGTACAAAATGTCTGGCGGCACAATCAAAGGCAACACCTCGAGGGTCGGCGGTGGGGTGGACAATTACACTGAAACCACGTTCGAGTTTTCTGGTGGCAGCATTGAGGGGAACACCGCAACAGCTTATGGCGGTGGAGTCTCGAGCAATACCAACAGCACCATGAAAATGATGGGCGGCACGATCAAAGGCAATACCGCGCAACTGAACAACGGCGGTGTTGACCTGAGCAATGGCTCGAGCTTCACATTTTCGGATGGTGTAATTGAAAATAACACCGCAACCAACAATGCTGGAGGCATCGGTATTTATAAAGCCACGTTTGTCATGTCTGGCGGCATTGTTCGTGGCAACACTGGAAAATATTCTGGAGGTATTGAAGCATTTGGCGCAGACATAGGCAGTACCTTCACCATGACAGGTGGAACGATTCAAGGAAATACTGGCAGCGATCACGCGGGAGGTGTTGCAGTCGGTCAAAACAGTAAATTCATTCTCGAAAATGGCTTGATCGAAAATAATACTGGTACAGAATTTGCTGGTGGTATTAACCTCGAGAATAGCTCTATGGTTTTCTCGGGTGGAACAATTCGGAACAATACAACAAAAAGTGGTGGCGGAATAAGCGCTTACAAAAGTGCCATCACCATGACTGGCGGCGAGATCAAAAACAATATAGCGCTCGAGTACGGCGGTGGTGTGAATGCAAGTCAATCAACCATCACCATGACGGGCGGCACTGTCTCGAGCAACACCGCCTCAGAAAACGGTGGCGGAATCCATAATGTTGAAGGTTCAGTATTCAAGCTCGAGAACGGGACAATCACTAAAAATTCTGCCAAAGCTGGCGCAGGTGTGATGAATTGGAAATCAACATTCACCATGTCAGGCGGTTCGATCACCGCAAATACGGCAACACAATGTGGTGCGGGTGTTCACATCAACAGTGATGGCACATTGCCAAGCGTGTTTAACTTTTCTGGAGGCTTAATTCAGAACAACACCTCGAGCAGCACTGGAGGCGGTATTTGCAAAGGTACTGGCGGCATCCTCAATCGTACAGGTGGCACGGTCTCGGGCAACGCCCCGAACGATATTGACCCAACCCCTTAAACATTTCGTCGCTCGAGTCTGTGCCAAAAACTGTGCAGGCTCGAGAAATTTTTATTTGGTTTCTCGAGGTTAAAAGACGTTCCCAAAGAATGTGCAAATTGGCTTAACAAAGGGGAAATCATGAACTTGTTGAAATTGTTGACATGGATTGTATTTCTGGCAATGGGTTTAAGCGCATTGGCATTTGCCCAAATCCCTGCGTTGTGGCTTATTCCAAAAGCGCATTTTCTGTACACCCTTGACGGACAACCGCTTAGATTGTATTTTCAAAAAAACTCGAATTTCGAGATTCAAAAACTCGAGATCAAAGGCTTGCGCGTTCAAAACTGGTCGTTCATGACCGATTTTCAAAAAACCTGGCTCGAGTTAATTTTGCGGCTCAAACCTGGCACCGATCTGGAATTTGATCATCTGCGAATCACCGACTCAAAAGGCGTACTGCATTCTGTTTTTGTTGGATTAAACCGTCTGATGTCCTTCAAACCCAGTCCAACCGACGACCTGAGCTTTGAACGACTCGAGTCTTCACCGGTGCAGGGTGTGTTCTTTACGGGGCAGTTTTTTAACCAAACCGATCA
>JANLWR010000320.1:0-2482 GCA_031364625.1 Deinococcales bacterium
TCGAGGTTTTGTTGCAGACGGTGAAGCGCGGCGATGATCGTGCTCATCTGAGCGATCAGGTTGTGGGCTTTCTCGAGTTTACCTTCCGCTGTGGTGTTGTCGGCGTCCTTGTCGAACATGGCGAGGCTCGAGACGGCAGTCCGCAGCGCGTGCATCGGATGCAGGTCTTTGGGGAACATTCGCATCAGTTCGATCAAGCCCGCAGGCGCAACCCGGCGCGAACGCAGCGCCGCATCAAATTCCTCGAGTTCGGTTTTGGTGGGCAATCTTGCGTTTAAAAGCAAAAACGAGGTTTCCTCGAAGCTGCTGTTTTCGGCAAGTTCTTGAATCCCAATGCCAACATACTTGAGAATGCCTTTCTCGCCGTCAATAAAAGCGAGTTTGGATTCGGTAAACACCACACCTCTTAAACCTTCCAAAACGGGTTGGGTCACAACCAGACTCCTTTACAGCTCGAGCAAGCTTTGCTGCCTCGAGTAAACTGCCATTCGGGATTCTACACCCTGAAGCGAACGGCTTGACATGTCCCTTAAAAGGTTTCACTCGAGGAAACGCTTCAACCAAAACTTCAAAAGGCTCAAAATTGAGTCCAGGAAGCAAATCAAAGCCTTTTTTTCTTGTATCGTGATTCAAATGACCCCCAAAAAAAGAGTTTCGACCTCGAGTGTCATCGTCGCCATTTCACTGTTAAGCCTTGGCGGACTGATTCAAACCAAAGCGCAAACATTGAAACACCAATTGTTCATCGCTTCGGCACTGGAGAGTTCAGATTTTAGAACCATCACCTTGCCAATGTTTGAAGGACGCGTCAATGGACAGACTTTTTGGTACGTGGTGACAGAATCTTCAGATCAATTTGATGCGGCAAAACGTCAAGTCAACTTTGCCCCAAAACTGGACAACCTGAGAGGCTCGAGCGCCGTTCAACAAGCCAAACTGGTGGACGGCATATTGGAGGTTTCGGCAAGCGTCAATTTCGGTGCGAGTTGGTTTCTCAACCCAGGCTCGAGCGTCATACCGCCCGAAAATTACGAACCCGGCAGCGTCGCCCAAGGGCAGTACTCACCGTTTGTCCAATTGCCAAACGGCACTGTCTTAAACGCCTCGCAAGTTGCAAACCAAACTGGAAAACATGACCGCGTGATCGAACTCGACACGCTCAACCATCAAGTCAGCCTTTTTTCCAGTCAAGGGTTTTTTGAGGGTTCAAAAGTTTGGTTCACGTGTTTTGAGGCTTCTGCTGCAATCCCCGCCACGCTCGAGTTCGCTACACTGACAACAAAACTCAATCTCGCACCGCGTTTAGGCTCGAGCGACGCCAATTCAAGTCGCAATGGTATCGCCATTTTTATGAATGGGCAAGCTGGATTGGAAAACCCAAACCGCCAAGGTTTACTGTCTTTCTTGTACGGCGAAGGTGACCCGCAAAATGTCTTTGAGCATATACCCGACAACACCAACCTGGCATCCAATTACAGCCCTTTGATGGACGCCCATGTCAGCGTCTGGTCGAGAAAAGCCCTCAACGACCAAACCAACACCTTACAAACCAGATTCTCAAAACTGCCAAGTTTGGCTGCGCAGCACGCGATCACTGCCACCGACGGTACAAGCTGGGCAGCCACAGGATTTGTTCAAAACTGCCCAGTCATCAGCATCGACCATAAAGCAAATTAGCCTTGCCGCGTTTGCCCTCGCGCCGCGTCTTCCATCAATTCGTGCAAACGGGCGGCACGTTGCGCCTGTAAACCCAAACCTATCACAGCTAAAACTGCCACAACACGCATGACCCAAAGCACCAAACCGGACTCGAGAAACGGCAACCATTGCTGCAACAAGTGATCTGCATGAATCAAATCTGCACCGACCCAGGCAATGAGCGCCGCACCGACCAAAGTCAACCACGGCAGGCGATTGAAAAGGCTCGAGACAAAATTAGAACCGATCATTAAAAGCGGAATTGACAATCCCAAACCGACCAGCAACAACACCAAATCGCCTTTTGCCGCACCCGCCACCGCCAGAGCGTTGTCCAAACTCATGACCGCATCGGCAATCACGATGGTCCGAATGGCATTAAAAAAACCGCCTTGAACTTCATGCGCGTCGTCGTGCTGCTCTGGAATGTCTGCCAACAATTTGTAACCAATCCAAAATAAGGTGATTCCACCAAGTGCGGAAAGCAAAGGGATCGTTAGCAAAAAAGTGGCAAATACCGTAAACAGAACGCGTAAGACAATTGCACCGACTGTACCAAACAGCACCGCACGGCGACGTAAAGGTTGACGCAAATGCTGCACCGCCAAACCAATGACCACCGCGTTGTCACCAGAGAGCACCAAGTCAGAACCAATAATTTGAAGTAAAGCTGTCGCCGAACTGACCTCAGCCATGCGAACCCTCGAGAAACCAGAAAAAATCGTTCATGGCATCACTCTAACCCGAGCACCAAATCACAAAAGTTCTGAAGCTGATATTTACC
>JANLWR010000344.1:0-2859 GCA_031364625.1 Deinococcales bacterium
GCTGGGTCAAGCCATCGTGCAAAAACCAGACGCAATCATACTTGGTGGTTTTGACGCCACCGAACAAGCCGATCTGGTCGAACAAGCCAACAAAGCAGGCATCGTGGTGGCAGGCTGGCACGCCGCAGGAACTCCAGGACCACAAACCAACCCGACCATGTTCACCAACGTCACCACGCCCGCCCAGGACACCTCGGAAGCTGCCGCGTATTTGGCAATTGCCAACTCGAACGGCAAGGCTGGCGTCGTGGTCTTCACCGACAGCGCCTACGCGATTGCGGTCGCCAAGTCGGATGCAATGGCGAACATCATCAGGCAATGCAAAACCTGCACGCTGCTCGAGACTCGAGTGCAGAGCCTTGGCACGGCAACCAAAGACATGCCAACGGTGACTTCCAATTTGCTGCAAAAGTACGGCAAGAAGTGGACGTACAGCCTGGGCATCAACGATTTGTACTTTGACGGCATGGTTCCTGGTTTGGTCAGTGCCAACATCCGCCCGAGCGGGCAATTGTTTAACATTTCGGCTGGCGACGGTTCGGAAAGCGCCTACCAACGCGTGCGCACCAAGCAATACCAGTACGCCACCATTCCAGAACCAATCAATTTGCAGGGCTGGCAATTGGTGGACGAAATCAACCGTGCCATCAACAAAGAAGCTCCAAGCGGTTTTAAGATTCCTGTACACATTGTCGTGCCTGGAAACGTCAATTATGACGGCGGCAAGAAAAACCTATTTGATCCTGAGAACGGATACCGCGACCGTTACAAGAAAATCTGGGGCAAGTAGGGGCGCCGCTTCTTGATTATAAAACGCACCTATCGGGCATAATCGCTTGCTGCGCCCTGCCATATTGCGGTCGAGATTCCAATTCCCCTCTCATCCCCGACCCTTCTCTCCTCGGAGAGAAGGGAGTTTCATTCCTAGCCTCAAGAAAAGCTGACTTTTTTTGAGCTTCAAAATCGTAGTACGCACCGTCACTAACGCAACTATGACACTCTACAAACCCCAAAGTTTGGTAACTCGAGCCTTGATTCTCGAGCACGAACGAAGTCTTTGTAATTGGCGTCTCGAGTGAAACCAAAAAAAATCTTTTCATCCTCAGAAATTTCAAGCGCATGATCTAAAGGTAATGATGACAAACCAATTCGAGATTTTAGACGAGCGATTTAAAAGCATTCTCCTGCCAGATTCCAAACTCGAGAAACTGGCTTCTGGCGCGGTTTGGTCTGAAGGTCCTGTGTTTCTCGAGAGCGATCAAAGCTTGATTTGGTCTGATATTCCTGGCAATCGCTTGATGCGTTGGAGTGCGGCGGATGGTCTGAGCGAATTTCTCAAGCCGAGCCATTTTCAGAACGGTCACACCCTGGATTTGCAAGGGCGTGTGATTGGGTGTTCTCACGGCGAACGGGCGATCATGAGGCTCGAGAGGGACGGAACTTGGACCAAACTGGTGAGTCATTTTGAGGGCAAAAGGTTTAATTCGCCAAACGATGTGGTCGTGAAATCGGACGGCACAATCTGGTTTTCCGACCCGAGTTACGGATTGATTCAACCGAATGAGGGTTACGGCGGCACTCAGGAACAGGCTGGTTGTTACGTGTACCGTTTTGACCCCGTGAATCTGGACATTGACGCGGTTGTAACCGATATGGAAAAACCAAATGGTTTGGCATTCTCGCAGAACGAAAAAATCTTGTACGTTTCGGACACCAGCGCCTCGCACGACCCGAACGGCAAGCATCACATTCGGGCTTACGACGTGCTGGATGACTCGAGCACGGCAAATGGGCGGGTTTTTGCGGTGATCGAACCTGGTTTGCCTGACGGTTTCAGGCTTGATAAACAAGGTTGGATTTTCACCAGTTCGCAAGACAGCATTCAAGTCTTCACGCCCGGTGGGACGCTGCTTGGGAAAATTCTTGTTCCCGAAAAAGTTGCCAATTGTACTTTTGGCGGCACGAACAAAGACCGTTTGTTTATCACGGCTAGCTCGAGTTTGTACGCCATTACGCTCAACACCCAAGGACTGCGATACCCGTGAGGCTCGAGCCTGGATGCACGGTTGGTTTTGTCGGTTTGGGCTTGATGGGCAAGCCTATGGCGCTCAATCTTTTGAAGGCTGGTTTTAAGCTGCGGGTTTGGAATCGAACGCCAGAAAAAGCAGTCGAGGTTGTGGTGGCAGGCGCGGAACTCGTCTCGAGTTTGGTTGAGGTTGCGCAAGGCTCGAGCGCCATCATCACCATGCTCGAGAATGGTGCGGTGGTGACCGAAGTGTTGTTCTCGAGCGGTTTGGTTGCCGCAAGCGAAGTTGGAACACTTTTTATTGACATGAGTTCGATAGCGCCTGCAATCGCCGAGGATCACGCTCGGTTGCTCGAGGTACAAGGTTTGCGCCACATTGACGCGCCAGTTTCGGGAGGAACTGTAGGCGCACAAAACGGCACGTTAGCCATCATGGCGGGTGGACTCGAGGCTGAGATTGACAAGGCTCAAAATATTTTTGCAGCGCTCGGCACGGTCACACGTGTTGGACCACACGGGCGCGGACAACTCTGCAAATTGGTCAACCAAAGCATTGTTGCCATCACGATTGGCGCGGTGGCGGAGGGTTTACTGCTCGCCCAAAAAGGCGGCGCTGACCCCGCAAAAGTCCGCCAGGCGATTATGGGGGGCTTCTGCCAATCACGGATTCTCGAGCTTCATGGCTTGCGAATGATCGAGAGTAACTTTGAACCTGGCGGCACGGTCAAAAATCAAATCAAAGATTTGAACGCGGTGCTCGAGGTTGCAGCAAGACTCAAACTCGAGCTTCCACTAACCAAGCGAGTGCATGGATTGTTTGTCAATTTGGCTGC
>JANLWR010000355.1:0-6267 GCA_031364625.1 Deinococcales bacterium
AAAAGCCATTTCGGGCTTGTTAAAACCCGAGAACGGCAGCATCCGCGATGGGCAGGTGTCTCTCGAGGGAAACCGCATCGACATGCTTTCCGCCGAAGGCATCGTGCGTAAGGGGATAGTCCAAGTGCCTGAAGGCAGGCGCGTCTTCAAGCACTTGACGGTTGAAGAAAATTTGCGGGTCGGTTCGATCACGGGAAAAGGGAATGCAAAACAAGACCTCGAGCGGATGTACTCGTACTTCCCGCGCCTCGAGCAACTGCGAAACCGTCAGGCTGGGTATTGTTCGGGAGGCGAACAGCAAATGCTGGCGATTGGACGCGCCTTAATGGCGCATCCGCAAATGCTGTTGTTGGATGAGCCCAGCCTCGGAATCGCGCCGTTACTGGTGAAAGAAATTTTTGAACTGGTCAAACGCATCAACGTCGAAATGGGCGTGACCGTGATGGTGGTCGAGCAGAACGCCAACGTCGCGCTCAGTCATGCCGATTACGGTTACATCATGGAATCTGGGCGGATTGTGCTCGAGGGAACGGCGGCAGAATTAAAGGACAATCCTGATGTCAAAGAATTTTATTTGGGCGTAACCGAAGGCGGCGGGCGCAAATCGTACCGTGATGTCAAATCGTACAAACGCCGTAAACGTTGGATGTAAGAACTCGAGCAACCAAAAAAATAAGAACTTATTTTGAATTTCAATATTTTAAAAATAAAACTCGAGAAATGACCTGCAATACAAACGTGTTCCCGCGTAGGGGCGCATGGCTATGCGCTCTTACAGGACATCAATTTTTGAAAATGTTAAAAAATTTGATCTGTCCGACCCCATTCCAATCCTCGAGCCAAATTCATTCTTGGAGATCACCGTGAACCGAAATCAACAATTGCAACACGTGCTCGAGCGTGCGCGAACTTTAGCGTTGTATCAGAATAAGCTCGAGCATTTTGAAGGTGCTTCGGTGTCTGACCTCTCGGGTTTGGAATTTACGACGCGGGGCGATCTGGCAGAGGCTTTTGACAGGCACAAGCACGGCGGGTTTGACCTGTCAGATGCGGCGTTGGTGCATTTAACGCCCGCGCCTGGGGGGTGGATGCCCGAGTACCTTTCCAAAAACGATTTGGTGTGGCAAGCCAATGCCACCGCCGAGTTGTTCTCGAGGCTTGGAATTGGGCGCGGCTCGAGGGTGATTGTGGCGTTTGGTTATCACGTCTTCGCGGGCGGTTGGTTATTTCACGAGGCGTTGTTGCAGGTCGGCGCGACGGTCTTACCGCACGGTCCCGGCGAGGCTGATCGGCTCGCACAAATTGCCAAAGACCACGGGTATGACGTGCTGATTTCAAATCCAACGTTTGCCTTGCGGGTTGCCGAGGCTGGCGCACGGTTCAAATTTTTGATCGCGGCTGGCGAGGCGTTCACCAGCGTCCCAGGCTACCGCGAACGCGTCGAGGCGGCGATTGGCGGCAAAGCGTTTGACGTGTTTGGCATGAGCGAAACGGGTTTGGTGGCAAGTGAAACCCTGGCTCAGAACGGACTTGAACCCCTAGCGAACATGGCGATTCTCGAGGTGATTGACCCTGTGACCCTGACACCGACGCCGAGCGGTGAAAAGGGCGAATTGGTCATCACGACGCTGGCGAGAGAAATCATGCCTTTGATTCGTTTCCGCACGGGCGATTTGACGGTGGTCGAACGCTTGGCGGATGGTCGAATTCGTTTTCCGCGCGGCATGATTGGGCGCACCGACGAGATGGTCAAGGTCAAAGGGGTGAAACTGTATCCTCGAGAACTCGGTCCAATTCTGGCGAGCGTGCCTGGTTTGGATGCCAAACAATTTCAGCTCATCATCTCGAGAACCCAGTCTGGCACAGATCATCTCAAACTTCATCTGCTCGGAGAAGCCGACGCCGACACCTCAAAACTCGAGCCGATGTTCAGGCAGGCGCTTGGGATTGGCATGAATGAATTGCGGGTGGTGGACAAACTCGAGGGTGGTTTGGTGGTGGACACTCGAGTTTAAAATCTTGACTTGCGTTAAACTGGTTTCACCATGAGCGCCGAATTTGCCAATCTTGCGTGCCGAGATTATGTTCTCGAGAATCGCCCTGATCGTTTGGGTTGGCTCGAACCAGTGCCGGAGCATGAATGTCATGACCGCAGAGCACTCTGGGCGCGTCTCGAGTGTGAGGGTTATTTGTTTTTAAAGGGTGCGTTGAGGGCAGAAATGTCGCTCGAGTTTAGAAAGTTTTATTTTGAAAAACTGGCAGCCTCGGGTTTGCTCGAGGTTGATTCAAAACCCGAAGATGGTATTGCCTCGAGTAGCGTTGTCAATCTTGCCGAGGTGCGGCGCGTGTTGTTTGATGAGATCGTGTCTGGTGAAACGTATTTGAATTTTTGCAGCTCGAGTGCGGTCAAAGGATTTTTTGCCTGGTTGTTCGACGGCGATGTGCATTTGCACAAACGCAAATTGATTCGTCATGCCAAACCGAACGACACCTGGGTGACGCCCGCGCATTACGACTTGGTGTACTTGCGCGAAGGCACAGAGAACTTGCTTTCGGCTTGGATTCCACTGGGCGATTGCCCCGTCAACCGTGGCGGCTTAACCTACCTCGAGCGCAGCCACAAACACTTTGAGGCACGCGACAAACTCGAGGGTGGGACGCTCAGAGCCGAGCACATCACCTATGACTTGCCAGCGCTGGCGAATCAACTCGAGACGCGTTGGTTGATCGCGGATTACAAGGCGGGTGACATGGTGGTGCATTCACCGTATTTGGTTCATGCGAGTTTGAACAACACCGACCCGAACGGGCGAATGCGGCTTTCGACGGACATTCGTTATCAGCGTGTGGTTGACCCGATTGATACACGTTGGCAAAACCATTGGCGCGACGACGATGGTCTTTAAAAACGTTCTGACTCGAGCCGCAATGGTTAGAATCGAGTCATGCCGATTCATCAACACGAAAAATCTTGGATTCTCGAGACGCAAAACACCGCTTACGCCCTGGGTTTGAACGCCGCCGGAATGCTGACGCACCGTTACTGGGGCGCAAAATTGACTCGAGCCGAGGATTACCCCGCCGCAATGGATTCTGAGGGTTGGTCGGCGTTTAACGGTGCTGGTCAAGTTGTGCCACACGAGTACCCCGCCTACGCTGGAGCAAGTTATGTTGACCCATGCTTAAAACTCAGTTTTAGCGACGGCGTGCGCGATACCGTGCTCGAGTTTGAGGGCAGTGAAATTCTGGGGTCTGAGTTAAGAATTCATTTGCGTGACGCGCATTATCCGCTCCGTGTGACTTTGCATTACCGAGTCCATGAAGGTTTTGATTTGCTCGAGCGTTTTGTCACCGTGCAAAATACGGGCAATGATCTGATTCAACTCGAGCGAATTTTTTCGGCACAGTGGCATTTTCCACGTTACGAGAATTACCGTCTATCACAACTCTCAGGGCGCTGGTACGACGAAACCCAACTTCAGCGCCAACCGCTTCAAACTGGCATCAAAACCCTCGAGTCGCGGCGTTTAACCAGCAGCCATCAGCACAACCCGTGGTTTGCCATTGACACTGGCAACTCGAGCGAAACCTCTGGCGAGGTCTGGTTTGGCGTGCTGGCTTGGAGCGGCAACTGGAAACTGAACGCGGAAGTCACCGAATTTGGTTCGACGCGCATCAATTTTGGCATCAACGACTGGGATTTTAGGCTGCCCCTAAGCGCCAACTCGAGTTACACCACGCCGTCCAGCATCGCAGGTTTCTCGAGCGCGGGTTTTGGCGGCGCGTCTCGGGCGCTGCATTCATTTATCCGTGAGACCGTTTTGCCGCACGGTGAGGTGCTGCACAAAGTCTTGTACAACTCTTGGGAGGCAACCTATTTTAACGTGGACGAGAAATCGCAGTCTGAACTGGCGCAGATTGCCGCCGATTTGGGCGTGGAATTGTTTGTGATGGACGACGGTTGGTTTCATGGGCGAAACAGTGACAACGCTGGGCTTGGGGACTGGTGGGCGGACGAGATCAAATTCCCGAACGGTATTGTGCCATTGATCGAAAAAGTCAACGCACTCGGCATGGAATTTGGTTTGTGGCTCGAGCCTGAAATGGTCAACCCCGACTCGGATTTGTACCGCGCCCATCCCGACTGGGTGATTCATTTTCCGACCCGTAAACGCACCGAAATGCGCAATCAACTGATTCTCAATTTGGCGTTAACCGACGTGCAAGATTACTTGATAAACCTGCTTGATAACCTTTTAAAAGATCACAACATCGCGTTTATCAAATGGGACATGAACCGCAACGTCTCCGAACCGGGCGGGCTGGAGGGACTCGAGGCTCGAGCGATCTGGGTGCGTTACGTTGAGGGTCTTTACCGCGTTTGGGGGACTTTGCGCGAGCGCCACCCAGATGTGGTTTGGCAAAGCTGTTCTGGTGGTGGAGGACGCGCCGACCTGGGCATTTTGAAATTCGCCGATCAAATCTGGATCAGCGACAACACCATGTCACTCTCGAGACTCAAAATTCAGGAAGGCTTCTCGCAGGTCTTCCCAGCCATCACGATGGAAGCTTGGGTCACGGATTCCGACCCGAAGCACTTGCCGCTCGAGTTTGCGTTTCATGTTTCAATGGCTGGCACGCTCGGGGTTGGCGCGAATTTACTGCACTGGGACGAGACGCAGCGCCAAACCGCCACAAAGTTGATTGCCAAATACAAAGAGATTCGCCACATCGTACAATTTGGGCATCACTACCGTTTGCGTTCCGCCTTCACGGGGGCTTTCTCGAGCCTGATGTACGTGACCAAAGACCAATCAGAAGCTGTTCT
This sequence comes from Deinococcales bacterium, assembly GCA_031364625.1. Classification (GTDB taxonomy): domain Bacteria; phylum Deinococcota; class Deinococci; order Deinococcales; family JAAFIG01; genus JANXTZ01. The sequence continues at coordinate 4,829 of JANLWR010000355.1, forward strand.
GTTCGCCTTCCGCACACACCTGCCCGAACCCGTGACGCTGCCAAACATCAAACTGGTGGGACTCGAGGCACAGGCTTTGTACGAAGTCGATGGTTTTACAGGCGCACGGTCTGGCGCGGCATTGATGCACGTTGGATTGGATATCCAACTGCAAGATTTTCGCAGTGTGGTCTTGAAAATTCATCGGGTGGAACAGTAAAGCTCGAGCCACATGTATAAAAAACCTAAACTCCCTTCTCTCCTAGGAGAGAAGCGCCCCAAGCCCGTAGGTGCTGCCGTAAGGGGCAAGAAGGGCTGGGGATGAGAGGGGCAAGCGTAGTGACTGCTTTTTGTGTCTGCGAAGTAAAATACAATTAGGACGGATGGAAGCAAACTCGAGCCAGATTGGTGTTTGACTTCTAATGAAACTTCATGTCCTCAGCGATTTGCACACCGAGTTTGAAGCGTTTGCAATCCCAAAAACGGGTGCGGATGTCTTGGTGCTGGCTGGGGACATTGGCGTAAAATTATCTGGTCTCGAGCAAGCTCTAACAAGTCAAATACCCGTTGTCTACGTTGCAGGCAATCACGAATATTACGGCGCAGCCCTCCCAAAACTCACCACCGAACTTCAGGATATGGCTCGAGGTTCGCAGGTTCATTTTCTCGAGAATGACAGTTTTGTTTTTCAGGACGTGCGGTTTTTGGGTTGTACACTTTGGACGGATTTTGAAATTTTGGGACTCGAGAATCGTGGTTTGGCAATGTGGGAAGCCGAACAGAAAATGGCGGACTACCGCTTGATTCGTCACAGTCCGAAGTTCAGCCGTTTGCGCCCTGTGGATACCGCAGCGCTTCATTTTGCAAGTTTAAAATGGTTAAAACGCCAACTCGAGCTTCCGTTCGACGGTCGCACGGTGGTCGTCACGCACCACGCCCCCAGCGCGAAATCGTTTAATCCAAAGTACCAAAGCGATTTGTTATCGGCGGCTTTTGCCAGCAACCTCGAGCCTTTGATGGACGAATTTCAGATTGACCTTTGGATTTATGGTCACACGCACCACTGCGCCGATTTTACGCACGGTTCAACAAGAGTGATCAGCAATCAGCGTGGTTATCCCGAAGAGCGCGTACTCGGTTTTGACCCAAACTTGGTGCTCGAGCTTTAAATCAGTTCAATGCCAGCAAAAAACTCATCCGAGCACGGTCGCGCATGGCGTTCACCACATTCCAATCGGGTTGTTGCCGCTCGAGAATCGCTTTTAAAAGCACAGCTACTTCAAAATCTGTATTCAGTGACAACGCGCCCGCGTCTTGGCAGAACGCCGCCACTTTCGGGTCGTAACTGATGCCGTAAAACGCCGTGCCCGCCGCCGCGCCCAGAATCACGGCGTGAAGTCGCACGCCAACCACCGCGCCAGCACTGGCAATAAGCTCGAGCGCACGGTCTGGGTCTGCGG
>JANLWR010000409.1:0-1550 GCA_031364625.1 Deinococcales bacterium
AATGGAAGCCGTCTGGTTGAACAACACGACCTTGATTTGCGGTTATACCTTTGGCGGTTCGGGCGGCATTGCCAGCGTCAGTTTAAAAGGCAAAACTGAAATTTTACACCTCGAGCCAGACACCAACATCAACTCTTTTGCCGCCGCAAATGGCAATATTGCGTTCATCCGCGAAGCGCACGACGAACTGGGTGAGGTTTACCTCGAGACAAGCGACGAGATCAGGCAACTGACCAACATTTCCGAGGGGGCGCTTCCAGAATCCATCTCGAGCGGTCTGGAGCACGTCAAACTCGAGCGTGACGGTTTTGTGGTTGAGGGTTGGTTGCTGAAGCCCGTAGGGTTCTCGAGCCGCCAAAAATATCCGGTCATCCTGTCCGTTCACGGTGGTCCCGCCACGGCTTACGGTCACGGTTATTTTCACGAGTTTCAATTGTTGGCAAACCAAGGTTATGCGGTGCTTTACGGCAATATTCGCGGTAGCGTCGGTTATTCCGAACGCCAAACTGGCGGCACGAACGGCAGTTATGGCGCTGGCGATTATGACGATCTGATGGCACTTTTTGACGCCGCGCTCGAGCGTTTCCCGTATCTTGACGGCTCTCGAGCCGCCGTGATGGGCGGCAGTTACGGTGGGTTTATGACCAACTGGGTCATCTCGCACACAAACCGTTTTAAAGCCGCCATCACAGACCGTTGTATTTGCAATTTTCTTTCGTTTGCCGGCACTTCCGACATTGGGTATCGTTTCACGCCGAGAGAATTGCGTGGAGTAGTGCCCGATGACTTTGAGCACCTGTGGGAAGTCTCACCGCTCAAGCACGTCAAGAATGTCAAAACGCCGTGCCTCATCATTCATTCCGAAGCCGACCACCGTTGTCCAATCGAGCAGGGCGAGCAGTGGTTTAACGCCTTGAAACGATTGAACGTTCCAACCAGATTTGTCAGGTTTCCAGAAGAAGGACATGAACTCTCGAGAAGCGGCAGACCCGACAGACGCGTGCGGCGTTTGACCGAAATGCTCGAGTGGTTTGGGAAATATTTGTAGACAATCAGCAATTTTACCATCACTTTTTAATTTGGAGTCCGATGTGTCTTATTCTTTAACCTCGAGTCTCAAATGAACCTTGAAGCCAATTCAGACCTCAAATCCAACAATTCAGAAAACATCGCCTATTTTTCGGCATTTACGGCGGTAACATTTTGGGGCGTCAATGTCGTACTGCTTAAATTTTTAACAGGCATATTGCCACTGGCTGCCCTCAACGGCGTTCGACTTGCCGTTGCCGCCGTGATTTTACTTTTTATTACCGCAATCGTCAGGCGCAACACCAGTTTTTTACCAAAACTCGAGTCTCGAGAGTGGTGGATTATTGCCCTTGTTGGCGTCATGGGGACAAGCGCCTACCAGTTCTTGTTCTCGAGTGGTATTCGGCTCTCGAGTGCCAGTTTTTCCGCACTGGTCAGCAGTACCAGTCCGATTTGGGTGGCGTTGATTGGCATGTTTTTTAAGGTTAGGCTCCTGACCGCCTGACAGAAAGTATGAGAAC
>JANLWR010000041.1:0-3280 GCA_031364625.1 Deinococcales bacterium
GAAGCCAAAGTTGTGGTGAACCTTGCTCGAGAATACCTGCGCGTGGTTGCCGGTTTACCGCTCGAGTCAGGCTTTGAACCCCTGATTGTGACCGCTTCCGGCACTGGAGCGTTCGAGGCAGCCCTTGTCTCGCTTGTACCAGCAGGCGCTAGCGTGGTCAGCGTCTCGAGTGGCAAATTTGGTGAACGTTGGGCGGACATGGCTCGAGTCTTGGGGTACGGCGTTTTTGAAGAGCGTTTTGAATGGGGAAAAGCCGTTGATCCTGCTGCCATCACAACTTTATTGCAAGCCAATCCGAGCGCTCGAGCCGTGCTGGTCACGCATTCTGAAACCAGTACGGGAACACTGAACGATGTTGCCGCGATTGCACGCGCCGCCAAAGCCATCAACCCAGAGATTTTGGTGATCGTGGACGCCATCACCAGCCTTGGCATTGCCGAATTGCGCCCGCTCGAGTGGGGTTTGGATGCCGTCATCAGTGGCTCGCAAAAAGCGGTCGGTGGACCGCCAGGACTGGGTTTTGTTTTCCTTTCACCCAAAGCGATTTTGCTGCTCGAGAATTCAAAACAAGCTGTTTATTACTGGGATTTAAAAAAAGAACTCAAAGCCCAAAAAACGGGCGAAACCGCATACACGCCAGCCATCAACCTGATCGTGGGTTTAAACGCCAGCTTAGAGCCAATGGCAAATGAAATCTCGAGTATTGGTTTGGAACAACACTGGCACAACAAAAAACGCTTGAACGATGCGCTGCTCGAGGCGGCAAAAGTGCTCGGTTGCAGCAGTTTCTCGGAATGCCCAACCCCAGCCTGCGTGACCCTTTTGCCACCAGAACCCGTGACTGGACGAGACTTGTTCAAAGCCTTATTGTCCCGTAACGCTCGAGCCATGACCGGACAGGACGCCATCAAAGACAAAATTGTGCGCATCAGCTTTATGGGTCACTTTGACCGTTACGACGCGCTGTCGTTCGCTGGGTTGCTCGAGGATGCGCTCTTGGATTGCGGCGCAAACATTACTCGAGGCGCTGGCGTGAACGCACTCTGGCAAGCCTTGCAAGCACATTAAGTCCTTTACGTTCAGTCATCCCAAAAGTATTCATGTCTTAACGGAATTTGAGACTCGTAGGGTGCGCCGTGCGCACCAACGCCACTCACTTTTTGATCGGTCGATTATTTGGGCACAACGCTGACCACCCATTGCAACATCACAGGATTAGACCCGCGAATATCGATTCGGGCTTGCACCGCATAATTCCCTGGAGCAGTACCACTTGGAACTTTCAACGACGCGTTAATGCTGTACTCGCCCAACGTCACTCGGGTTTCGGTGCTGATCGTGTCATCAAACGCGGTTGTGCTGCTCGAGTTGGCAATCAGTTGAACTCCGTCGCTGCCAATCCCAAAATTCCAACCTGGCGGTAAAAACAAACTGCTGATGTCGGCACGATCAAGTGACGCGAACGCACTCGAGGCGCCCGATAGTGAAATCTGGTTGGCGTGTTGCCTGAACAATTCGGCTGGACGAAGCCCGAGTCTTGAAACATCGCCAGCAACAATTCTTAACATGGTGTCCGTGCCAGCTTTAGCCGTGATGCTGCCGGTGGTACGAACCTCTTTCGGGTTAAACGAACCCCCAGATTCAAACGCGGCGCAAGAAGTCAACGTTAAAGCAAAAACCGAGATCAAAATCTTTTGAACCAATGTCATGACTGAAAGTATAACCCGAGTCACACGGATTCCTCGAGTTCCCAAGGAAACCTTTTAACAGCATTTCATATCTGCCAAAATGCGTATTCTTTTATTCATACCAATTCGTTAAACTCGAGCGTGGAGGTGGTTCTATGATTTACCTGACCGCATTGGTTTTCAACATTTCGCCCTTACAACAAAGGAGCACCAATGCCCCAAGCACGACCAGAAATCCGTGCCGCCAAAGAACCACTGACCACCGACGAATTTAAACGAGCGCTCGAGCAAGGTTTAGGACGCGCTATTTTGTGTTTGAAAAAGCATGATCCTACGCCGTACAAAGAAATTGTTCTCGAGACTTGTGTGAACGATACCCGTTATGATGCGCAATGTGAAGGCAGTCGCGTTCCGTATTTGATGGAAGCCATTGATTTGTGTCATGACGAAGATTTCTTTCGAGATGCAATTCTCGATAAATTCCCAGCAACGTCCAACACGACCCTGCCTGAAAATCCTGATGTTCATCTCGCGTATCAATTTACTGATTTTATGCTTGAGTTTGCCAAACGCGGCAGTTCAAAAGCTCGAGACTTGTTGTATGAAAGTTTTGTATCCAATGGCAAGAACAGCGATGAATTTTCGTTCGGTCGTGATGATGCCATTATTGAACTTGACGGCTTAATGGGTTTGACTTTTGTTCTCGAGCATTACGCAAAAATTGCCAGCCAAAATCGTAAATTCCATCTTGAAGATTGGTACTTAAATTCTTTCAATAAGCAATTTGGTGATGGGAATATCCAACAACATGTTAAGCAATTAAGTGCTGTCAATCAGGATGTTCGACTGCTTGTAAGGCGCAGTAAATTCTTCTCAAAGAAATCTGTGGCTCCTCAAACAAGGCAAAAGCCAGCACCTCCAACCTACGAAGCTTTCCAAAACGCGGTTCAACGGCGTAATCCTTATCGTGGTGGAATTGGTTACTGGTCCAAACGCGCAACAAAAATTCAAATTAAACGAGCTGCTCGAGACTTGATTCAGGAAACCGAGCCTGAATTGATTCGCAGTTATTTGTATGCTTTTTACAAGCGGAAATTCCCGTTCAGTATCAAGCATTTGTTGCGTTTGGTTCGTCATGAGCATCCCGATATTCGTTTACATTCGGTAATTGCTTTACAGCGTTTTCAGGATTCTCGAGTGCGTGCTTTGGCTCTGGAACTGATCGAAGATCAAGATTTGCGTTATGAAGCTGTTGGATTGTTCGAGCAGAATTATTTTCTGGGTGATGCGGACAAAATAGTTCGTGTGCTACTAGAAATCAAAGGTTCTGTACAACTTCATGGAGTTGGCTATTGTCTTCGTGACATCTACGAAAAAAACCGCATCCCAGAAGCGCTAGAGCCATTGATTTTGGAATACGAACAAAATCCGTGTTTGTTGTGTCGCAGATTTGCGCTCAACCTTTTACACGACCTCGAAATTCTTCCAGATTGGATGCTCGAGGAAGCACAACTTGATGCGTATGACCACACTCGAGAAACAGTTAAAGCCTGGATCACACCCAAAACCCCTTAATCTCGAGCCTCAAAAAC
>JANLWR010000467.1:0-2199 GCA_031364625.1 Deinococcales bacterium
GAATTCTACGAATTGCAGACGAAGCTTGAGTAACTGGGATTTCCTGCTTGTAGGGCATTTTGAGAGTTGGAACATCTCGCGCATCTGAAACACTAACTCGAGTTAATTCCCCTAACTCGAGTATCTCTTGTTGATTGGGAGACAATACTTTGATGGCTGCTTTGAATTGCTCAAGAGAAATACCTTTTTCGAGTTGCCATTTTGCGACATCACGAATCAGTCCATTTGAAATCACTTTCCCACTTTGCTCTAACCCATCCCAAACATTTTTGGCAGAAAAAACGAAAACTGGCGTTTCAGTTGTCCCATCATTACGAGCAGGATCACGCACAGCAAAAGTGCCGTCTGAACGGTAAAATAAAACCATTGAACTACCTTCAATCAACTTAGGAGCTTCCCAATGCTGAAGTCTTGGAATGTACTCACAAGTGTTTGGAAAACGTGTTTCTTTCCAGAGGTCAGTAAAGATTTTTGACGAAATACTGGCTGTGACCGAATCTTTTCGCTTTGAATTCTGAATTTGTGGGTTCACTTCTGCAATCCAATTTTGCGTCAAAACCCACCATGCAACATCCAAAATAAAACTTTTCCCCAACCCGTTATCGCCCGTAATAATATTCAATCGGGGCGCGAATTCCATCTCGAGTTCGGGGGCGGGTCCAACATTTTTTAAGTGCAGTTTCTCGAGCATGTGGGGTTATTGTAATCCTTTCAAGAATGTCTCGAGCATCAATCCAATTTCGAGCACGTGCGCGTCCGATTCTCGAGCGCCAACGATTTGAAGTCCGACGGGTAAACCACCTATTTTTGTGAATGGCATTGAAAGTGTTGGCAGTCCAACCAAACTGAACGGTGCGGTCAACTCGAGGAAGGCGTTTCTGTGGGTTACAGTGCCGCTCTCGAGCGTAACGTGGGTTGTGCCGCGTTTTGGTGCTGGTAACGGCGCGGTAGGCAGAATCAGGGCATCACAGCTTGCAAGTACATTCTCGAGTCCAGACCTGACTTGGCGGCGTAAAGCTCGAGCTTCCAGGTATTCGCTGGCAGTGATGCTCGAGCCTGCTTGAAGTGGTGGGAGAACACCGTCGGAAAAGCCTTGACCACCAGTTTTCAGGGCTTCACGGTGAACAAATGCGGCTTCGGCGCGAACGATGGGCGTGTAACTGGGAGATGCCAACTCGAGATGGTCGGGATTCAAGTCAACCACACTCGCACCAGCGCTACGAAGTTGCTCGAGCAATGCTTCAAAATCACGACGCACATCAACACCCAAACGACCTTCAAGCCAAACTCGAGGCACACCAAATTTCAGGTTTTTGGGATTCTCGAGTTGCACGATTGGAAAAGCTTTAGCCGCCACAACTTCGAGCATGGCGTGAGCATCGCTGACGTTTTGAGTGATCGGTCCAGCGTGATCGCAAGTCATGGAAAGGTGCAACGCACCCTCGAGCGGCACAACACCGAAACTGGGTTTGAACCCGACCACACCGTTAAAACTGGCTGGAATCCGAATTGACCCGCCAGTGTCCGAACCCAAACTGGCAAAACCGATTCCTGCTGCGACACTGACGGCACTTCCACTGCTCGAGCCGCCAGCTTGCAAACTTGGGTCGAGGGCGTTTTTTACATCCCGTGTAATTGGGTTTTCGCCCGTCACACCGAGCGCGATTTCGTGCATGTTGGTTTTGCCCAGAATCACCGCGCCAGCATCACGCAATCTTTTGACCGCGCTCGAGTCGGTTTTTACGTCTTGGAACTCGAGTGGCAAAACGGCGTTTGTTCCCGCTTTGGTCGGCATGAGGGCAACATTGAAGAGGTCTTTGATCGTGATTGGAACACCGTGCAATTTGCCTCGAGAAATACCTGACTTTGATTCTTGATCGAGAATTTCAGCGGTTGCTCGAGCTTGCTCGGCTGCCAAAAACGCGAAAACATTCAAATCACTTCGAGATTCATGGATTGCCAGGGCTTGGTTCACAAGCTCTAAACTCGAGGTTTTGCCTGTTTGAATGTTGTTTGCGGCTTCAAGAAGGGTCATGGCGTAATTTTAAGCGTTAGACTACAGAAATGCTTCAAGTCATTCTCAATCCTACCGCCGGCGGTGGGCGTGCCAGCCGTGCCATTCCGGCGCTGCAAACGGCGCTCGAGGAGAAAAAACTCGAGTACAACTTGTTCCTGACCGAACAGATGGCCGGCGACGAA
>JANLWR010000478.1:0-6722 GCA_031364625.1 Deinococcales bacterium
GCAAGGTTTGAGGCTCGAGGAGGCTTGGGTTAAGTGCCACGGGTGTCCCTCCTGGATTTGAATGAATTCATAAAACCTCCTGGAATTGTTGAAAGCTCAGATGCCGTTGTGCGGAATTCTGAGGTTCAAACCCTCGCAGGAGTCGAATTAACCTCTTTGATTTTTTCTACGCTTGAGTGTAACACTTTTTGAAGCTGTCTGTCACAACTCAACCTTGCCATAAGGCGTTTGAATCACAGCTTTCAGATTTGCACTTGGAGCGTGGGTAACTTCGAGCAAAGACTTCGCCCCAAGTTGCTTGAGCATGTCATTCACGCGTTTTGGATTAGGATGATAAGCTTCGAGTTTCAGCAATGTGCAATTTCTGGACTCGAGTTGCGATGTCGGATGAATGCCACGCCAGGAAATGAGCGTCGGAATCAAACCTTCAAAATTAAGATGTCCGTCGTCTGGCACGGTAATCTGCCAGCTTAAACTGCCGCGTGAAGCCTCGAGAATGCTGCCGAGCATCGGCATTTCTTGAACTCGAGCTTCAAGATTTTGAGTTCGTGCCACCCAATGAATCAATTTGGGTTGCTCGAGCAAGTGTGCATTGTCAAGTTCAAACCAACGTGCTCGAGTGGGTTTTGGCGCATCTGGGTCAACGGCGATCACCTCGAGATACGTGCTTTCACCAAGTTTTAAAAGCGCGTTGTGCGTCCCAAAAAGCGGGTGTTTGCCCCCAGCTTGCATTTTGACATCGAGTTTCTCCTCGAGCCAGATCACACCGTGCTCGAGGGTACTGGCGGCGATCACAAGGTGGTCAAGCTCGAGCAAAGCTAACGCCTTCTGGCTTTGACCAAATCCCTGGCTTTTTGTGGGGACACCCTGGCAAAAACCGCGCCATCAACGCGTAAGTACGGTGCACCGAGGGTGTCGGCTTCATGGCAGTCTTGCAACAAAAGTTCAAAATTACCGTCGCTCGAGACTTCGCCAGGACTAATGCGAAGCTCGTCATAGAGGGCTTCGAGGATATTTTCGCGGTCTTCGATGGTCAGTCCATCGGTACAAAGTTCGATTCGTATCACGACTGTTTCAGTATGTCATGAAAAACCATTTTGTGTAAAAGAACGGTAGGGGATGGTCTGAGACCATCCCCTACGTGACCATGCTGTTAAACCGTGTAACTGCTCGAACTGGTCGTGCCACCGCGTCCAGTCCAGTTGGTGTGGAAGAACTCGCCACGCGGTTTGTCGAGGCGTTCGTAGGTGTGCGCCCCAAAGTAATCGCGTTGGGCTTGAATGATGTTGGTGCTGAGGCGTCCGGTGCGGTAGCCGTCAAAGTACGATATCGCGCTCGAGAAGGCTGGAATCCAAACGCCGTGCCCAATGGCAGTAGCGATCACGTTGCGCCAAGCGGTTTGGTTTGCCTGCATGATCTTGGCAAAGTACGCATCAACCAAAAGGTTGGGGAGGTCTGGTTGAGAGTCAAACGCAGTTTTGATGTTCTCGAGGAACGCGGCGCGAATGATGCAACCGCCGCGCCACATCAGGGCGATGCTGCCAAAATCGAGTTTCCAACCGCGCTCGAGCGCCACCATTCGCATCAGTTGATAGCCTTGGGCGTAAGAGCAGATTTTGCTGGCAAACAGCGCTTGACGGACTTGTTCAACGAAAGCGGTTTTATCCCCAGTAAACTCGAGTTTGGGTGCGGCTATGACGCTCGAGGCGGCGACGCGTTCTTCTTTTAAGGCGCTCAGGCAACGGGCAAACACGGCTTCGGCGATGGTGCTGCTGGGGCTACCAACCTCGAGTGCGGTGGTGCTGGTCCATTTGCCAGTGCCTTTTTGACCGGCGGTGTCGAGGATGATGTCCACCAGGTCTTGACCTGTTTCATCGTCTTTTTTGGTGAGTATTTCGGCGGTGATTTCGATCAGGTAGCTGTCGAGTTCGCCTTTGTTCCATTCGGAGAACGTGTTGGCAATCTCGAGGTTGCTCAGTCCTGCGATTTCGCGCAGCAGGCTGTAGGCTTCGGCGATCATTTGCATGTCGCCGTATTCGATGCCGTTGTGAACCATTTTAACGAAATGCCCCGCGCCATCCGAGCCAACCCAGTCGCAGCAAGGGCTACCGTCGGCGACTTTGGCAGCAATACCTTGAAAAATCGGTTTGACAAATTCCCAGGCTTTTACACTTCCGCCAGGCATGATGCTCGGTCCGAGCAACGCGCCCTCCTCACCGCCAGAAACACCGGTACCGACAAACAAGAACCTTTTAGCCTCGAGTTCTTTGGTGCGCCGAATCGTGTCTTCAAAATAACTGTTGCCGCCGTCAATGATGATGTCGCCAGCCGAGAGTAGCGGCTCGAGTTGGGCGATGCTGTCGTCAACGGGTTTGCCTGCTTTGACCATCAGCATGATTTTGCGCGGCGTCGCTAGGCTACTGACAAATTCCTCGAGCGTATGCGCCCCTAAAATTTTGTCGCTCGAGCCTCGAGAGTTCTTGAAATCGGTGACTTTTTGCACGGTGCGGTTGAAGGCGGCAACGGTAAATCCTTTTGATGCCATGTTTAAAACGAGGTTCTCACCCATCACGGCAAGTCCGATCACGCCAATGTCTGCTTTGTTCATTTCATGCTCCTGGTCACGTCATGGACGTAAATTTAACTCGAGTTTGAGTGTTCACGGGTTACTTCTCGAGCTTTATTCTAAACCCGATTTACAAGACCGAGATCATGCCGCCGTCAACGTACAAAATTTGACCGTTGACAAAATTGCTGGCTTCGCTCGAGAAAAACACGCTTGCGCCAATCAATTCTTCGGGGTTACCCCAGCGCCTTGCAGGGGTGCGACCCACCACCCAAGCGTTGAATTCGACATTCTCGACCAGCGGCTTGGTCATTTCGGTGGCAAAATAGCCGGGTCCTATGGCATTGATTTGCATATTGTGTTGCGCCCAGTCGGCGCACATGGCTTTGGTCAGCATTTTGAGTCCACCTTTGGCGGCGGTGTACGCCCCTGTGGTGGTGCGTGCAACATCGCTCATGAGCGAGCAGATGTTGATGATCTTGCCTCGTTTATTCTCAATCATGCCCTTTGCCACCGCTTTGGAAACCAGCATGGCACTGGTTAAATTGGTCGTCAGCACTTCGTTCCAGGTTTCCAAACTTAAATTCTCGAGACTGACGCGGCGTTGAATTCCCGCGTTATTGATCAAAACATCAATTAAACCAGTTGTCCGTAGCTCGAGAATTGCCGTTTCAATTTCTGACTCAACCGTGACATCAAATCTCGAGGTTTCGACGTTAAAACCTTGATCTCGTAACTTCTCTGCGGCTCGTTCAAGTTTGTCAGCGTCACGTCCATTCAAAATAACTTTTGCCCCGTGTTGGGCGAGTCCAAGAGCGATTGTCAATCCGATGCCACCATTAGAACCAGTCACCAGTATTCGCTGGTTTTGAAGGTCAAATACATTTTTGCTCACAAAAACTCCTTGATCCTCTCGAGCGCTTGCAATCTCGAGAAATTTTTGTTTATGATAGCGTTATCACGATACAAAAGGTTAGTGGATGTCTGGCAGGGCTGTCAACTTTTTTGCGTTCCATAACCCGAGGAAACTGTGGCATTATCCCGTGCAAAATCCAAAACCGTCTCGAATGATGCTCAGATTGCAACCGCGAGCAAAATGCAATCGAAACGCATCACCATTGTTGACGTGGCAAAAGCTGCCGGCGTGGGCACAATGACCGTCTCGAGGGCTTTAAACCATCCCGATATGGTGTCGATAGACTTGCGAAAACGAATTTTAAAAGTGGTGGAGGAACTGGGGTTTATTCCAAATCGGGTCGCGGGCGGACTGGCTTCAGGCACGGCTAAAGCCATCTCGGTGATCGTTCCGACCTTAAACCATCCGGTTTATGTCCCGTTTCTCGAGGGTTTGTATTCGTTGTTGCCGCAAGCTGGATATCAGATTTTACTTGGCACAAACGAATATCAATTGGATGCCGAAGAAAACCTGATTGCCACGCTGCTCGGTTGGCAACCCGACGCGATTGTGGTTGCGGGCGTCGATCACAGCGTGCGTACCCGCAACATGCTGACCCAGGCTCGAGTGCCGGTGGTCGAAATCATGGATTTGACCGAAGACCCAATCGACATGAACATCGGTTTTTCACACGAACAGGTGGGGGTCGCCACCGCCAATTTTTTGGCGGACAAAGGCTACAAACATATTGCTTACGCCGGAATGCTTTCGCAGCTTGATTTGCGCGGCACAAAACGCATGAAAAGTTTTGTGGCAACTTTAAAACGCCGCAAAACAGCGCATTATATTGTCAACAACGACAAACCCTCGAGCATCGGCGTGGGCAAAGCCTTGATGGTGGACTTGCTCGAGAAACATCCTGAAGTTGACGCAGTGTTCTTTGCCAACGATGACTTGGCTGCGGGAGCACTGTTTGAATGTCAGCGTCGCAAAATCAGGGTTCCAAAAGATATCGCTATCATCGGATTTAACGACTCGGAAATTGCGAGCCAGGTCAACCCTGGACTGACCACGGTTTCGACGCCGCGCTTCGAGATGGGTCGTCTGGCAGCCGACATGTTGCTGCGGCGTCTGCGCGGAACTCGGGTGGACTCGGCACGAATTGATATTGGTTTTCGGATTGTTGAACGTGAAAGCACTTAAAAACTCAAGTCTTTTAAACCAGGAGTCAGACATGAAACCCGTTATTTTAATGATTGCCCCAATGATGCCGCAAGTCATGGCTGCGCTCGAGTCGGCGTACAAGGTTCATAAATTGTGGGAAGCAAATGACCGTCAGGCATTCGTGGCTGGCGTTGCCCCCGACATTCGCGGCGTGGCAACCAATGGATCGGTGGGAATCAGTGGTGACATCATCAATGCCCTGCCGCATCTCGAGATTATTGCCTGTTACGGCGTTGGAGTGGACGCGATTGATTTACCGTCTGTCAAAGCTCGAGGCATTCCTGTCACGACCACGCCAGACGTGCTGACGGCGGATGTGGCGGACATGGCGGTGGGCTTGATGATTGCAACCTCGAGACGTTTGGTGCGCGGTGACCAGTACGTGCGCAGCCTCGAGTGGGGACAGAAAGGCGAGATGCCCTTAACCCGCCGTGTGACTGGAAAACGGGCTGGCATCGTTGGGTTGGGACGGGTTGGCAAAGCTCTGGCAAAGCGCTTGACTGCCTTTGAGATGCAGATTTCGTACACGGATACCTCGGCACAAACCGATCAACCGTATCAATTTGTACCTGATCTGACCGAACTGGCGCACTCGAGCGACTTTTTGATCGTGACCGCCGCCGGTGGTCCCGCCTCAAGGAATATGGTCAATCAAACTGTGCTCGAGGCACTGGGCGCAAAAGGCACACTGATCAACGTGTCTCGAGGTTCGATTGTTGACGAACAAGCATTGGTGGCAGCACTCGAGGCTGGCAGGTTGGGCGCGGCTGGTTTGGACGTGTTCGCCAACGAACCGAACGTTCCCGAAGCCTTGTTCAAATTCGAGAATGTCGTGCTGATGCCGCATCACTCGAGCGGCACGGTGGAATCGCGTTCGGCAATGGGTGATTTGATCGTCGGCAACTTGGCGGCTCATTTTGCGGGACAGGCACTCTTGACGCCGTTTCAGATTTAAAAGGAGATTTCATGCTCGCCTGTGTGATCCACCGTGCCAAAGATTTAAGAATTGAAGCTCGAGAAACCCCAGAACTCGACGCCTTTGAAGTGCTGGTGCGTTTTGGGGCTGGCGGAATTTGCGGCTCAGACTTGCATTATTTCAATCACGGTGGCGTGGGCGATTTCAAATTGCAAGAACCAATGGTGCTTGGGCATGAAGTTTCTGGCGAGGTGGTAAAAATTGGCAGTGCCGTCAAAGGCGTCAAAATTGGCGATCATGTTGCGGTTGATCCTTCCCGACCGTGCCGAAACTGCGATTACTGTCTGGCAGGACGCAGCAATTTGTGTCGCAACATGCGTTTTTTTGGCAGCGCGGCGTTGTTTCCGCATGTTCAGGGTGGCTTTTCAGAATTTTTTAAGGTTGCAGATTTTCAGTGTCATGTTGTTCCCAACGATATCGATTATAACGTGGTCGCTTGCGCCGAACCTTTGGCTGTTACCCTTCATGCGGTTTCACGGATTGGCTCGTTGATGGGGGCAAAAGTTTTGATTACTGGCGCTGGTCCAATCGGGGTTTTGACCATTGCTGCCGCAAAATTGGCTGGTGCAAGCGAAATTACCATCACGGATTTGTTTGATGAACCACTCGAGATTGCCAAACAGATGGGTGCGACGGGTGTGGTCAACACCGCCAACCAGCCAGAAAAACTCGAGGAATTTCAGGCGAACAAGGGCATGTTTGATGTGTCGTTCGAGGCGAGCGGCAACGCCAGGGCGCTCGAAACTTGCATACATTCCACGCGTCCTGGTGGGAGCATGGTGCAGATTGGCATTTTGCCGCCTGGTTTGACCAGTGCGCCAATCAACCGAATTCTGGCAAAGGAACTGGCGTTTTTTGGGACGTTTCGTTTTCATCTAGAATTCGCTTGGGCGGTCAGTGCCCTGGTTTCAAAACGAATTGATGTGTCTCCAATTTTGACCGCAGAGTTTGGTTTTCAAGATGCAGTAACGGCGTTTGAACTGGCAGGCAATCGTCAGAAAGCCATGAAAGTTTCACTCAGGCTGGATTGATTTGATTCGTGCTGGAGGCTCGAGTTTACG
>JANLWR010000509.1:0-4006 GCA_031364625.1 Deinococcales bacterium
CCGCAAAGATGCCACCCAAGAAAAAATCCTTGACCTGGCAACACGTTTTTCCACAACCCAAACACCCGAATCCCAAGCCGCCCGGAGGAACGCATGATCTCAAGCCCTGCCCAAACCAGCCGCAATGCCAGCAACAAAAAACGCATTCTCGAGACGGCACTACGCTTTCAAGGCTACCTGGGCTTGCTGATCGTCTTCGTACTCGGCGCAGTGTTTTCGCCGGTGCGTGACGACAGCAATTTGTTCTTGGACATCACCAACCAAATGAACATCGTGCGTTACGTCGCCACCACTGGCATTATTGCCATCGGCATGACGTTGGTGATTTTAATTGGCGAAATTGACTTGTCGGTCGGTTCGATACTGGCATTCATTGCCACCCTGACCGCATTTTTACTGACCACCGGCGGCATGGGCACGCTCGAGACCCTGGTGATCGTGCTGTTCGCTGGCGCTGGACTCGGCTTTGTCAACGGCGCAATCACCACAGGTTTACGGATTCCATCGTTCGTTGTGACCCTCGCCATGATGAGTTTCGCTCGAGGTTTGGCACGCTTGTTGTTTGGGGGTATTGCCGTGCCACTGCTGGGCGTTTCGATGGGCGGCAACGCGCCCGAAAGTGCCTTTTTCTTCGAGCAACGTATTCTCGGTGGCTTGCCAGTACCCGCTTTAATGATGTTCTTGGTTGCCCTCTTGCTTGGCTTGCTGCTGCGGTTTACCTCCTTTGGACGACACGTTTACGCAGTGGGTGGCAACGCCATCGCCGCACGGCTTTCTGGGGTGCGGGTGGACATGACCAAAATCATTGTCTTCTCGATTTGCGGCGCGTTAACCGCCCTGGCAGCCTTCATGCAAGCCATTCAACTTCATCAGGGTGCGCCCAACGACGGTATCGCCTACGAACTGACCGCCATCGCTGCCGTGGTCATTGGCGGCACGAGTCTGCAAGGTGGCATCGGCTCGATTGTCGGCTCGGTGGCAGGCGCTTGGATGCTGGGCATGATTGACAACATTCTCAACCTCAACAACGTCGAATCTGACGTGCAACTGCTGATTAAAGGCGGATTGATCGTGGCTGCTGTGGCGCTGCAACGCCTGCAACGTCGGGCTTAATCTCGAGTTGCTGAGGGCAGACTTACAGGAAATAAACGAGAGGTTAAATCAAAATCTCGAGCTACCTATTCAAAAATTATTGTTCCGTAGCGGCGCATTGCCATGCGCCCCTACGCTGGAACGCCCATACAAGGCAAGATTTCTGATTGCTCAATCTCGAGTTTTCCAAAATTTCAAGGAGGTGATGTTCGGCAGCGAGGGCAAGAACAAGCGCGAAACGGACTGGAAACCAAGCCGCGCCCATCCACCTCCCTCGCCACCACAGACAAGCGTTTTATGCCGTCCGAAAGCAGGTTAGCACAATCGCCAAACTCGATAAGGAGAAAACCCATGAAATTTGTGAAACCCCTGTCCATCATTACCGCCGTCGCCACGCTGGGCTTGATCGCCGTACAACACTCGAGCGCCCAAACCAAGCAATACCTGATTGGTTTCTCACAACTGGCGTTCGATGACCCGTGGCGAGTGGCGTTCAACAACCAGATGAACAAAGCCGCAGGCAAATACTCCGATTTCAAACTTGTCACCGTCAACGCGCAACGCGACAGCGCCAAACAGGTCGCAGATGTCGAAAATCTGGTGCAACAAAAAATTGATTTGCTGATCATTTCACCAAACGAAGCCGCGCCGCTCACCACCATTGTCAAAAAAGTCTACGACTCTGGCATTCCAGTGATCGTGCTCGACCGCAACGTGCTCGGTGAGGCGTACACGATGTTCATTGGCGCAGACAACAAATTTATTGGCGCGAAGGCTGGCGCTTACGTCGCCAAATGGTGTACCACCATGAAATACCGCCCTTGCAACGTGCTCGAGGTGACAGGACTTTCGGGTTCGACCCCAGCCCAAGAACGCGGCGCGGGATTCCGTGAAGGCATCAAAAAGAACCGCAACGTCAAGATTCTCTCGAGCGTCACCAGCGAATGGCAAAAGGTCAAAGCTTTGCCTGCTGCCGCTGCCGCCTTCCAAGCCAAAACCAATTTTCACGTGGTTTATGCCCACAACGACGACTCTGCCGAAGGTGCGTACATTGCCGCCCAAAACGCGAATCTCAACCTCAAGAAAATGTTGTTCTTGGGCATTGACGGTCTGCCCGACAAGAACGGCGCTATTGTCAGCATTTTACAAGGTCGTCTTGGCGCAACTTTCGTTTACCCGAACGGTGCTGCCGAAGCCATTGACTGGGCGCATAAAATCTTGACCAAAGGCGAGAAGCCACCCAAGAAAATCACGCTCGGCACGGACGAAATCACACCCGAGAACGCCAAAGCCGCCTGCGACAAATACGACTGCGAAAAGTAAGTTTCAGCTGAATACGAACGCTCGAGAGATCAAATACTCGAGCGTTCTTTTTGATTGCTGTGAAAAACCTTATACAGCATTAAACTTCTCGCCACCTTTAAATTCAGTGAATCGCTCGAACCAGACATTGTGCAAAGTGCCATAAAAGAAAAGTCCCTCGAGAATCATCGAGCTGGTCAAAGTTGTGCCGACCACTGGGTAAAGCCCCCAACACAAACACTTCTCGAGCTTTGAGCCAAGTTAAAAAAGTTCCTAAACTCGAGCGTCGTTTGCCAACCGCCCATCGATTTCAACCCTCAAGGTTTTAACAACTTGGCAGCGTTTAACCTGACTTCGGCTGGTTTTAAATTCTCACCAAAAAAATGCCCATCGTTCGACCAGACCTCGAACAGCAAGCGTGCATTGCCTTTATTCCCGCGAATGCCCTCGAGCGTGCCAGAGTTACCGACAAAACCAATCACTTGACCGCGTTTGATGGGCGCGGCAAACGAAATGTTCTCACTGATTTTGGAGAGGTGGCAGTAACGTGTGATCGTGCCGTCGCTGTGTTTAATCCAAACTTGACGACCGCGCAATTTGGTCAGGTCGTTTTCGCTCGCACCATTTTTGATACGCTCGAGCAGCGTGTTGTACGCAGTTTGGGTCATTTCGTTAAAATTCACGTCCAGTTTGACAATTTCACCGTCACTGGCGGCAAGAATGGGCATTCCGTAGGTGACCCTAATTCCAGAATCAACCCCTGTAAACACAAAACCTTGCGAGACACCTTTGCGGTATTCCCTGGGGGCGTTGGGCAGGTTGTTGTCGTTGTCTGGTAAGTGAGCGCCCTGAAATGGAATGGTCAGACGCATATTTTCGATCTTGATTTGTTTCTCTAAACTGGCAAGTTTGTCTTGGGTGGCTGCCAGGGTGTTGACGGTGTTCAGGTATTGAAACGTCATGAACAGCGCGTACAAGCCGAGCAATCCCGCCAAGTACCAACCTGGTTTGATGCGTCCCCAAGAGATTTTAGCCAACCATTCAGGAATCAGCAACAAGCCGCGAATCAGGCTCGAGCCGAGGTTGGCGGCGACGCTGGCGCTTTTCAGGGCGGCAGGGTGGAGAGGTTTGGGTGTTTGCACTGAACTGTGAATGGTGTTTTCACGTGGTTCTGTCGTGTCCTCTCGAGTTTCGTCTTGCATGGGGCATTCTAGTACAGGTTTGAGGAGAATCGTTAGTTTGCGTCTCGAGGGATGAGAAGTTACTGAGGTTTTGAACTTTTGGTTGATTTGAGAATTCTGATGCTGAATTAAAGTGAAGTCCTCTCTGAATACTCTGGAAACTTTTCCTCGCAACGTCAAGAATTCACCGTCACTGAGGGCGCAGCAAGCTTCTTCTTGGTCTCAAAACGTACCTGTCTTGCCCTTGAAGCAGCACCTTCTTGCTCGTAATACAGCACCTGACGGGCTACTCGCGCTAACGGGCTTGGGCGCTTCGGGCGGAATCGCTCACGGGCATGGTCGCAGCGCCCCTACAAATTCAAAATACGTGGTGGACGCGAATTAGCAAAAACATTCCGAACTATTGCGTTCAAATCTTTATCTCAAAACTG
>JANLWR010000514.1:0-6826 GCA_031364625.1 Deinococcales bacterium
AGAAAAGCGCGTGGCAAACGGCGCGATCAGCAAGCGACCGAGGGCAATGCCACCCCAGAACAAGGAGTTGACAAAGGCAGCGTTTTGCTCAGTCCAAGAAAACACTTTCACCAGATGCGTGGTTTCAGACGAAGCCGCACCCACCTCAACCAAAACATAAGTCCAGAAAAGCAGTAAAAATCCACTGAGGATGGAAACGTTGAGCGGAGCAACATTTTTGACGCTTCCAGTTTCAGTCCTGACCATGTGTTCATCAAGTTCATGGCTCGAGAAGAACAAAAACAGCACCAGAGCGCTGAAACACGCGGCGATCAAAAACGGAATGCCGTAATTCCCTGGAATAAAACCAATTAAAAGCGGTCCAAGAATCGCGCCGACCCCAAACAAGGCATTGACAATGTTGCTCATGGCGGCGCCACGTTCACCAAAGCCGCTCGAGAACAGGTTGTTGATGCTGACATCAATGCCACCAAAACCTAAACCCATGACAAACGCCGCCAGCAAGACCAGAATCCAGGACGGCGCGAACGCCACGCCAAGGCAGCCCAGCACCAGAAACAAACTCGAGAGACTGAGCCGCAACCGTGTCCCAAGCCATTTCTCGAGTTGGGTTTGCGCCAAGATTCCCAGCACCGAACCCGCAAAATGCGCACTGACGACCGTACCGGGATTGCCCAGAAAACCCATGCCGCTCGAGAGGTCAAAGCGTTTGGTGAACATTAAATACGCGGGTCCGTACATGGCTTGGATTGCGCCGATGCAGGTGAAGGCGACAAAACCACCGATGGTTGCGTTACGAGAAAGCACGCCCCGAGTATAACGGGTTTACTTTTATTTCAAGATTTGTCTAACAGGATCAGATCATTCGCCACCACGAGAATTTCAACAATGACGACGCTTCAAATTTCATCATTTTCGAGATATTCAAACATTCGCTCGAGTTTCAATTTAACGATCTTCAAATCCCAAAAGTACGTTCACGGCATTCAGACCAATCTCTTCGACGGCATAACCGCCCTCCATCACAAACAATGTGGGTTTCCCGAGCTTCGCAATGCGAGCGCCTATTTTCAGGTAATCGGGCGTCTCGAGCAAAAACTGCGAGATTGGGTCATGCTTATAGGTATCCACCCCCAAGGACACCAGCACCACATCTGGTGCGTAACGCTCGAGGTTTTGGCAGGAAAGCTCGAGGTTGGCGTTCCAGGTTTCAAACGTTGTGCCGTGAGGCATCGGGTAATTGATGTTGAAGCCCTCGCCTGCACCGTTGCCAGTTTCATCGCTATAACCCAGAAAGTACGGGTATTCGACGCTGGGATCGCCGTGCAAGTTGATCAGCTGCACATCGGCACGGTCGTAAAAAATGGCTTGCGTGCCGTTGCCGTGGTGGTAATCAATGTCTAGGATTGCCACTCGAGTCGCGCCGTTGTCCAGAAAATACTGCGCGGCAACCGCCACATTGTTGAAAAAACAGTAACCGCCCATGTAATCGGCTGCCGCATGATGCCCAGGCGGGCGGCAGAGCGAAAAAACACTGCTCGAGCCATTCTTGACCAGTTCTGCACCCGTCAACGCCACGTTCGCGCTGCTGGTGATGGCTTGCCAGGTGGTTGGCGTGATCGGCGCTGCGGCGTCCAAGCTGTAAAACCCTAGCTTCGCTTCAATCGCCACGGGCACTCGAGTTTGATTCATTTGCCGCACCGCCCAGGTGTACGGCAGCGCGTGTTTGGCGTGACCCGCCGCCGTCCATTCAGCCCAGGCATCCTCGAGAAACTGCACGTAAGGCGCAGTGTGAATGCGTTTGATAGGGGCAAGTCCGAAATCTCTTGGCGCGAGAATTTCGCCCAAGTTAACCGCCTGAACTCGAGCGTGAATGATTTCGGCACGGCGCGGCATTTCAAAAACGGGAACGAGACCGTCGGCGACCAATTCAAAGTCACCGTGTTGCAATTTGTGGTTTTCGGAATAAATGGTTTTCATAAGATTCTTTTGATTTCTGATATTGACAATAGTTCGGAATGTTTTTGATATTTTACGTTGGTGACGCATTTGTGTTTCGTAGGGGTGAACCTTGTGTTCACCCTCGAGGACGGCAAATTCTAAATTTTGTCAGGAAAAGTTACCGAACTATTGATATTGAACAAAGCTCGAGTAACAGCATTTCCATTGCAAAGCATAAAAATCAGCGAATGGTCAGTCCACCCTCATCCCCGACCCTTCTCCCGCTGGCGGGAGAAGGGAGATTAATTCTTTTACATGTGTAGCTCGAGTTATCTTTTGAGCCTCGTCCAAACCTTGTCACGCAGCGCGATTGAGGCGTTGGAGCAAATCTTGTTGGGGCGAAAACGGCTGGTCAAATTGGCGGGCGTGTTGACGGCTGGGTCGGCGTTTAATGAGGCGTCAAAAAACTTGCTCGAGCCTTTGATGCTGTTGTTGTAACCCGTGAAATTGCTGGCGACGGCAATGGCTGCGGGTGACATCATCCAGTTGATGAATTTGACGGCTTCGGCTTTGTTCTTGGCGGTTTTTGGCACGGCGAAATTGTCATTCCAGAAACTCATGCCCTCTTTGGGATAAACGAACACGGCGGTTTTCAGTTTTTCTTTGGTGCGGTGCGCCGCGCCGTTCCATTGGTGGTGCATGATGACTTCACCGGCTTGCATCCGCTCGATTGTGCCGTCGGAATTGTAGGCTGCCAGGTACGGTTTTTGCTTCTCGAGGAGTGCCAGAATCTTCTCGCCGACTTTGGCATCGGTGGTGCAGGTGTCCGTGCCGAGGTAAAACGAGGCGGCGTTCCACATCTCGAGCGGGTCGTTGAGCGCGACAATCTGACCTTTTAATGCCTCGGGCGGTTCAAAGAAAGACTTCCAGGAATCCTCGAGTTTGCCGCCTGGAACTCGAGCCGAATCGTAGGTGAAGCCCGTGACGCCCCACATGTACGGCGCGGAATAATCTCGGGTGGCGTCGAAGGGCGGTTTGATTGAGAAACTTTGAACGTTTTTAAAATTGCTGAGTTTGCTCGCCGAGATTTTTTCGAGGATGCCCTCGTCGGTCATGATTTTGACCATGTAATCGGAGGGCACAATCACGTCGTAACCCGTTGCGCCAGCTTTGAGTTTTGCCAGCAGGGATTCGTTCGAGTCGTACACGTCCAAATTGACGCGCACACCCGTCTCTTTTTCGTATTTTTTGAGCAAATCTGGTGGAATGTAATTCGACCAGTTGTACAAATTGATGGTGGCTTTGGGCGACTGCGCGTAACCGATGGCAGCCAGCGCGGGCAGGGTCAGAATTCCGAGGGCGGCAAGCAAAGACTTATTCATACAACCTCCAAATGGAGCAGGCAAAACCTATTTTTTCTGGCTGATGAAAAACGAGACCATCACAAAAAGAAGCGAAGCCGCGAACAAAAGCGTCGATATGGCGTTAACTTCTGGCGAGATTCCAGTACGAATCATACCGAAAATATAAACCGGAAGTGTGGTTGCGCCAGCCCCCGCGACAAAAAAGGTGATCACAAAATCGTCCATGCTGGTGATAAATGCCAGCATCGCGCCTGAAACAATTCCAGGCAGTAACAACGGCAGCGTGACTCGAGCGAAGGCTTGCCAGGGACGGGCGTACAAATCCGAGGCAGCCTCGAGCAGTTTGGGGTCTAAACCCTCGAGCCGCGCCCGAATCGGCAGATAGGCGAAGGGAATGCAGAACACGACGTGGGCGATGATGACGGTAGTTAAGCCAAGCTCGAGACCGATAGCCAGAAAGAACAGCAGGCTGGCGACGGCGGTCACGATTTCTGGCACAAGTAACGGCAGTCCGACCAAGCCATTGAAGGCATTTTGGGCTTTGAAGGTTTTGCCAGCCATGCCGACCGCCGCCATCGTGGCAAAAACGGTTGAGGCAACGGTGGCAACCGCCGCGACGATCAACGAATTCTGGGCGGCACGCAGAATATTGGGATTCTCGAGCACGGTTTTGTACCAGTCAAAACTGAAGGCTGTCCAGATGGTGGCGGTTTGATTTTGATTGAAACTTAAGACGATGAGCACAATGATCGGAACGTACAAAAACGCGAAAAACACGACCATCAACACCCCAAGGCTCCAGTAACGCCAGAGTGGGTTGCGCGGGTTAATCATGTCAAACTTCCCTTGCCACGAAAGCGCAGGGCGTAAATCAGCATGAAGATTAAAACCACCGCCAACAGCGCGAACGAGAGCGCCGCGCCAAATGGCCAGTTTCTCGAGACGCCAAATTGTTGTTGAATCAGATTACCGATCATTAATGTTTTCGCGCCGCCGAGCAATTCTGGAATAAAAAACGTGCCGAGCGCTGGGACAAAGACCAGAATGCAGCCCGCGACCATGCCGGGAGCGGCGAGCGGAATCACGATGCGCCGCATGGTTTGCCAGCGATTGGCATACAAATCGTATGCCGCCTCGAGCAAGCGCCAGTCGAGTTTCTCGAGGCTGGTGTAAATCGGTAAAACCATGAAGGGCAGAAAGGCGTACACCAAACCGATTTGCACGGCAATCGGCGTGTACATCAGGTTGATTGGGGAATTGACAATGCCCAGACCGTGCAAGCTCGAGTCGATCAAACCACCGTTTCTTAAAAGTAAAATCCAGGCGTAGGTGCGCACCAGCAAATTCGTCCAAAATGGAATCGTGATTAAAAGCATCAGCCAGGTGCGGTGTTTTGGCGTTTGCAGGGCAATGTAAAACGCCACTGGAAAAGCCACCAGCAGCGTCAATAACGTGGTGACGAGCGCCAGTTGAAACGACCTCGAGAAAATTGAGAGGTAATCGGTGTTAAAAACCAGGACATCGCTGAGGTCACGGTCAAATAAGAATTTAACGTAGGCTTCTGGCGTGTAGCTGCTCCATTTCACGCCGCCAAATTGCCCAGGCTCGAGCCATGACATGAGCGCCATCAAGAGCATGGGCAGCAGCATAAAGACAAAAATCAGAATGGCGGCGGGTGAAATCAGGGCGTAGCGTCCGAGCAAAGGATCGCGTTTCATGATTCCACCTCGAGCATTCGCACGGCGTTGGGTGGAATGACAAGTTTGACTTGCTCGCCGACGCTGACCATTTTGGCTGCGCCGCCATGATTCTGCATTCGCACCCTGAAGACTTCACCCGCAATCTCAAGGTACACCACAGTGTCCGTGCCGACGTAGACCACTTCACGCACCAGAGCATTCAAACCATTTCCGTCTCGAGCGATTTGGGCGCGTTCGGGGCGCACCGCTACGTCGACGCTCGAGCCGAACGGTCTGGAATGCGTGACCTCGAGAAATTGGGCATCGGGAAGTCGCAAGCCGCGTTCTTCGGCAACGCCCGTTAAAAAATTGGTTTCGCCAATAAAATCGGCGACATAACGGCTGCGCGGAAAATCATAAATTTCGGTGGGCGTACCGATCTGCTCGAGTTTGCCGTTCTTCATGACGGCGATGCGGTCAGACATGGTTAAAGCCTCTTCTTGATCGTGCGTGACAAAGACAAACGTAATGCCCGTCTCGAGTTGCAAGCGTTTTAACTCGAGCTGCATTTCCTTGCGCAGTTTGGCATCCAGCGCCGAGAGGGATTCGTCGAGCAGCAGGACTTTTGGGCGGTTCGCCAGCGCCCTCGCCAATGCTACCCGTTGCTGCTGACCGCCGGAGAGTTGCGCGGGTTTACGCGCCTCAAAACCCGTCAAGTGCACCAACTCGAGCATGTCAGCCACCGTTTTTTGAATCTCGAGTTTGGGTTTGCGCTGCATTTCCAAACCAAACGCAATGTTTTGCGCCACGCTCATGTGAGGAAAAAGCGCGTAACTCTGAAAAACCGTGTTGACCGGACGCTGAAACGGCATCAAACCCTCGAGATGCTGCCCGTACAAACTGATCGAACCGCTGCTTGGTTGCTCAAAACCCGCAATCAGGCGCAGCAAGGTGGTTTTGCCACAACCCGAAGGTCCGAGAAGGGTAAAAAACTCGTTCGAGCCGATCTCGAGACTCACATCCTCGAGTGCCGTCACAGAAGAAGCTCCAGTACCGAAAACCATCCCAATGTTCTGAATCACAATGGCGTTCGCATTTGCGGTCATCTTGAGCGGGAATTCTACCCCGAAACCTGAACGCCGTGTTGCACTGAATTTGCTGCTCGAGCCTGAAAGCCCAAGCCAGAAGACTCAGAACTTGATATGATGGATACGTTGATTCGTTCGGGCTGAGGCTCGAGATACTTTTGGAGGCTGAATGCAAGTTTTAGAAAATGGAACGACCGCACCTGTTTTTATTGCCACGGATTTAAACCAGAACGTACTCGACCTGCAAAAAGCGCTGGCAACAAGTCCGGTGCTGGTCGTCTTCGCGCATCCAATCATCAACGCCTCGAGGTTGGTGGTTGGGTACCTGCGCCGCATGGCAGAAATCGCACCGAATTTACCAATCTGGATTTTTTCTGAGGGCACGGACGCCGAAACCCAAAAATACGTTGGCGAGGGTGACAAGAAGTACCTCGAGATGCCAGTCGTGCAAGACAATTGCGCCGTGGCAAAATTGTTCGACGCCAAATTCTTGCCGACCACGTACTTGATTGGACAAGACGGCAAAATCATCAAGGGTTATTCGGGTTTCAACCGCGATTGGCTCAACTGGATGGCGCTCGAGACTGCCGCTTTGACGGGTGGGAAACCCAAAGAATTGATCTCAGACGGTGACAACAAGGGCTTTTACGAACTTGCCGAACGTGGTCCTTGCGCTTAAAACTCGAGTTCGTGCGAAAGGATGCAGCAAGCAGCATCCCTACAAACCTTGTTTTTTGTCGTAGGGGCGCTGCTT
>JANLWR010000593.1:0-3858 GCA_031364625.1 Deinococcales bacterium
ACCTGCAAGTGTCGCTTCCATTTCGCCTGAGGTTAAGGCGACTTGACTAAAATTTTCTGTGTTCGAGGGCATGTTGTTAGCATACTGGATTACGCCGCCGATCATTGCAAGCGTGGTACAGAATGCCAACACGATTTTTCCTGTTCTCATGTGGACTCCTAGAATGTCCCCATTGGGGTCGAGAGTGCCTGGGGTGACTTTCAAACCGACCTAGCCTGGCAGCTATGTTTTAGTGTTGCGCTGACCAAATTTCACCTCCTGGGTTCAGATTCCCAACCCAGAACCTTGCGGTTCGATGATGAGCAACATAATTGGTGACGCTCGAGATTCTCGTGTTGTTGCGTGGGTGCGAATGATATTTGTGCCTCGAGTCAGGATTTTCACAGCTTTTGTTGCTACAGTGACCTTGGGTGGTGAGAGAGCCTGGGGTGACTGACAGACCTAGCCTGGCAGCGAAGTGTTTTGTGGGAAACTTGGGGATGCTCTCACCCCCTCTTCTCGAAATTTGAGAATCAAGAAATACGCGGCGAACAGTGCGCCCAGTGCGGTAAGGATCATGCGGAGGATGCTGCCGTATTTGGTAAAGAAGGTCATGGTTTGGTTTAATTGGGGTATTGCGCCAATGCTGCCCGGTTTGCCCATGTCCTGGAACGCCAGCACTTGACCATTTGGGGCAATAACGGCACTTGGACCGTATTGTGCCGAATGGTAAACCATGCGCCCAAATTCGACGGCTCGAAAAATGCTGGTGACAAAGTGCATGTAACCAACTCGGGTTTTGCTTGCCCACATGTCACTGGTTGGGAAGACCAGCACTTGTGCGCCTTGCTCCACCCAGGGGCGGATTAAATCTGGGTGCAGCGTCTCGAGGCAAATGAACGGCGCGATAATCAACGGAATTTGAAAGGCGTCGGTGAGTGTAGCCAGTGGGGTGTTTTGAAAACCAGATTGAATGTTGCTGGCAAAGCCTGGAACGCCCATTTGGTTGCCAAGAGTCTCGAGCACAGACCCGCCCGAGAACGTCAGGAGTTTGCCCGTCTGATCGCCCGATGTCGCCCAACGGGTTTCGATGAATGGCACGAGCAGTTTTTTGGCGTACAACATTTCAAATTGGTTGTTTTTGAAGGTCATGAGGGCGTTGAAAACCTGACTTTCAACTCGAGCGCTGACCCCGAACACCAAAGACGTGTCCCTTAAATTGAGAGATTGAATTTTGCGCTTCACAATGTCTGAATAACGGCTGTCGTTGTACCGAATGCCTTGCAAAATGGCGCTCTCTGCCCACAAAATCAGGCTTGGGCGCGGTGTTTGCTCGAGCAACTTTTTGGTCTGATTGATGTAACGATCTAAGATTTCTTCCCAGAGCACATCGTGATAAGCCAGCAAGAATTCGTCTGGGGTGGGCGCGACTTGCACAATGGCAATGGGTCTTGAAACGGGTTGATCGTTTTTGACCTCTGACTTTGGCAGCAGTACAGGCGACAACACAATCACAGCCACCGCGCTCAACAAAACCAACACCGAAGCTCGAGATACTTTGGTGGCTTGGTACAACAAAACGTTAATCGTGAGCACCAACAGGCTAATCAGTGGCACGCCACCAATGGCGGCAAATTGCAACAGTGGGGTTTGCGATTGCGAGTACCCAATTTGCACGATTGGGTTCGCCATGTTTGAGAAGACTTCGACGCTCGAGGGTAGCCATTCGGTTGCCACCCAAATAAACGGCAAGCACCAAAGCGCTTTTGAACCCGCAACCTCGAGACCAAGTTTGAGCATTGCGCCAGGTAAAGAAAACAGGGCGGCAATGGCAAGGGTCACAAAGCCAAACCCCAACCATGATTGCACCGCCAAGCCCTCATAACCAGCCAAAGGCGCACCCGCCAGTGCCAGACTGGAATACAGCGCAGCTTTCCAAGGCGATTTTTCGCGGTCAATGGCAACAATCATGGGAATAAACCCAACCAATGCCAACCAACCCAGCGCTGGGAAACGCACGGCAAAACTAAGCAGCAGACAAGACAACAAACTGAGCACCAGGTTAGACATGTTTCCCCGTAAGTTGAACGGCGTTCAAGATTGCCAAATTGTCCAGCACAAAAACCCGACCACTCCAAAGCGCTTCAAACGTGCTTGCTGGGTACAAGATGCGACCCCGTGCAGGATCGGACACCAGCACAAAACCGTCGTAACTGTTCTCGACAATCACAAAATGACTTTCGGGTTTCTCGAGGTGCGCGACCAAAGGCATTCGTAAATCTGAGAGTTTGGATTTGTCCTCGACCTTAGACCACGCCCCGACAATTCCAAAATGATTGGCTAGACCCTCGAGTTGCGCCAGTGAAATGCCTTTATCGCCAACCTTGGTTTGGCTGACAACCTCGTAATAATTGATATTCTTGCGGTAATAACGTTGCAACAGCGTGGTGATGACCGCAGGACCACACGAACGGTAATCGCGTTGCCATGCCACGCCCTCCCAGCCGAGGTTGTACTTTTCACCGTCCCAAGTGGAGTGTCTGTCCGATTCGGACGCGATTACCCCGATTGCCAGGGGGATGAGGGTCAATGTCACGGCAACAAGACCCACAAGCCCTGATCGCCTGACAGAAAAGGTTAACGAACACGGAATACCATTGTCTGACACTTCAAACCCAGCACTGGATCAACCCAAGACTTCTTCTTACGCGATGGGTCAGGATCAACGCCACCAAGTAAATCCAGACGCACCAAAAAATCTTGCCCTTTCGCTAAAGCATACCGAAGGTAACGCCAACCCAATTGCAAGTAACTCAATCCACGAAACCAATGCCCATCAACCAATCGTCGCCAACCAGACTGTACCACTCGAGTTCCTTCAGCCACCAACAGCAACATTGCAATCACCAACACGGTCATTAAACGACCTAGTTTCGTGGCATCTCGCAAACCACTGAGTTCAAGATCAAAACCAGCACTTTTATCGTCCTTGAAGACCTGCTCAATATCAAAACGTTGACCATAAATTGTGAAACTCGCATCATTCGTTGGTTGGTCACTGACAATAAACCAGGGTTCTTTAGCACCTGGCACTCGAGCCAAGCCAACATGCACCAAACCAAATAATTTCTTGGTTAAGAAAACGTTGTGATAATGCTTACTCTGACCTGTATGCAACGTAACTTGACCTACTTTGCAAAGTAACGCTCCGCTTGGACTGTAAAGCCCAAAACTGGCTTTAATCCGAATCACAAAAGACCATTTCAACGCTTTCAGGTACGCCATCAATGCCGTATCAGCAAAACCACGATCAGCCAATAAGGTGACTTTCTGAATTCCTGCTCGAGTTAAAATCATTTTTGCCGTGTCAAGCACCTCAAGTAATTGCGTTAAGTCCACACTGGCACTGTGATGTTCAATCACCTCCCAAGTGAGGGTCACACCACGTCCTCGGTAGAGTAGAACAATCCGTATCATGCAGTAATGCTCGAAAAGTAGGCTTGTGTCTAAAGCCAATTCAACCTCAGAGCAACCCCAGTGCTTTAAGGCACTGAGAATCAGTGGTTCGTAAAGTTTTTGACCGTTCACGAAAACATTCTCGAGCCAACGGGTGAAACGAGTTTCGGTACTTTGTGCGAAGGTTGCTTTGCTTTGGACGTAAGCAGTCCATTGGGTTGGATTACTGCTTTGAGTTTGCATTAAGCCTGTGACCATCCAGGCGAGGGTGTCTAGGTTACGAGTATCGTTTGAGTTGCATTGCTCGAGTTTCGCTCGGATGTTGGTGTATATTTGGGTTGCGTCTCCAACAGTTTTTTTGTGTCATCAACAAAAGAATACTTTGTTTGGAGACGTTCTCATACTTTCTGTCAGGCGGTCAGC
>JANLWR010000694.1:0-6484 GCA_031364625.1 Deinococcales bacterium
ACGTTGATGGCTTTAGAAAATTACAAACTTTGAAAATACTGGTTTAACTTCTCGAGCAAATCTTTTTCAAACACGTCTCGAGCCACCGTCGGACTGCCGTCGCCAGCTTGCGATCCGTAGCGCCCAAAGAACGCATGAATACCGCCCGAGATCACGTCAACGCTCGAGCCAGAAGGCAGTTTCTCGAGTCCAGCCCTTACTTTTTCTGGTGTTGCCAATCCGTCGTGCTCGGCGGCAAGATCGAGCACTTTGAACGATTTGCCTGTCAGGTCATCGACGCTGTACGCGCCCATCAAGACCAGTCCGTCAACAGGGTTGGAAAACGCGTATTTTGCCGCCATTGCGCCGCCAAGGCTGTGACCGCCGACAACAAATTTGCTGATTTTCATGCCACCAGCCTCAAGCGCGGCTCGAACCTCCGAGGCGCGATTGGGCGAAATCACGGCTAGTTCGAGCGGCATGACGGGAATGGCTACGGTCACGCCTGTGACAGCCAAAGCCCTTGCCATAAATTCATAGCTCTGAGCCGGAACGCGTCCGCCTGGGTAATACACAAAAACCGTGCCGTTGGGGGAAACGGGTTTAGCCAGAATAAAGTTTTGAGGCTCGAGTGTGACTTCCACACCGGGTATCAAGCTGGTTTCACCTGCAGGCACCGGATCAATGCCCAAAACGGTTTCTCGAGGTTTGACGCCCCAGATCAATCCCATCAAAACGCCGAGTGACACGTAAAGAATATTGAGCAACATGCGTTTGAGAATTTTCATGTTTCGAGACTATCACTCAGAATGCGGTCTGTTTGCAACCTTGCTCCAAGTTGATCGATTCCAAGCGAAAATCGCGCATGTTAGTCTAGAGGCATGTTCGATCAGAAAAACATTTCTGAATCTCATGCGGGTTTCAAACCCGAAGAGTTTCAATTTTCACTCCATTACGCTGGTCGTCTCGCGGGGACTGAACGGTGGATTTCGAGTTTTGAAAAAAATCAATTCGTGATTCGACTCGAGACAATGCTGCAAAGCCCTTTGGGCAATGGACAAAAGCGCGTGCAAACCTCCAAACTCGAGCCGAGCACGGGTTTTCCGAATTCTTATCAAGAATCGGGCGACCGACCGTTTGAGACCATTTTTGATCGGCGCTCGGGCTTGGTCACCGTCAAACAAAACCGTGATGAAGCCAGCATTGCCCTGACCCAGGATTATCACGATCCTGTGTCCTTGTTGCAATTGTTGCGCGAACTTCCGGACGACATTACCGTGGCTCGGGTGCCAATGGTTGGCGGCATGGCGCTGGTCACCAGGCTCGAGGATGAGTACGTCAACTCGCCTTGGGGTGAGGTTTTGGCTCGGGTGTATTACGTGCGTCCGGGGGTGAATCTGGTGTACATCGAGGCGGCAGAACCGTGTAGACCGCTGAAATTTTCGCAAACTTTGGGCAAGTACGCGCTCGAGGCGGTGCTGACCAGAACGCTCACGCCGCAACAACAGCAGTCGCCGCGCCGTGAAACCAGGGATTCGAGCCGAGATCAACGGGGACAAGTCCGCTCCAGACCTGGACAACCTGCGCCAGCTCGAGGGCAGCAAAAAGCGGGGATTGAGAAGTCAAAAGCGGCTCAACCCAACCGAGAACAACGGGTGAATCAGCAAATTAAACTGGAAACACCAAAGACCGATGATGCTGAACGTAAAACGGGCAGGAAACGCAGGCGTTTTCGCAAGCGCAATGCAAAAACTGAGGGAAACGAATGAAATCTCATCCCGAAGTTTTGCGCGGCACAGAGGCTCGAGAATCGCTGACCAGAAGTTTTGGCGAAAAACCAGTCAGTTTAGAGACTTTGACCCTCAACGAGGCACTCTACGGCGAACCACTCACGCCACAACAAGCAGTTGACCGCATCTTGCGCGAGGTCAGGCTCGAGGGGGATGACGCCGTTTTTCGCTTTGCGAGCAAACTTGACGGCATTCCTGCCAGCGGCGTTTTTGAAGTCAGTCAGCAAGAAATGCTGGACGCTCGAGATTCGTTATTACCTGATTTGCTTTTAGCCATCCATCACGCCATCAAACGGGTCAAAGATTTTTACCTCAAACAACCCGCGCATGGTTTTCTCGAGCATAATTCTGAGGGCGCAATAGGACAACTGGTACGCCCGATTGATCGGGTTGGCATTTACGCGCCCGCAGGGGCAAATCCGCTCGCCTCGAGTGTGATTCATACTGTGATTCCGGCAGTCGTGGCTGGCGTACCAGAAATTATTTTGTGCTCGCCGCCAGGTAAAAACGGACTTGTTGACGCCGCAACATTAACTGCGGCGCTCGAGTGTGGGGTAACGAGGGTGTTTGCATTGGGTGGCGCAGTGGCAATCGCGGCACTGGCTTACGGAACAAAAACTGTTCCCAAAGTCGATAAAATCGGTGGTCCTGGAAATTTGTACACCGTTCTCGCCATGCGAGCCGTGTACGGCACGGTCGGCATTGTCAGCCTGCCAGGTCCGACCGAAACCTTGGTGCTGGCGGACGAAAGCGCCAACCCGAAATTTGTTGCCGCCGACCTGCTCGCCCAAGCCGAGCATGTGAACGCCGAACCTGTTCTGGTCAGCACCTCGAGCGATTTGATCTCGAGTGTGCTGCTCGAGATTGAAGCTCAGAGCGAAAAATTACCTGAACCCAACCGCACTTGGGCGCAAGATTCCTGGGCAGAACGCGGCAAAATTTGTTTGGTTGACAGCATCTTCGAGGGGATTGAGTTGGCAAACCATTACGCCCCAGAGCATTTGTGCCTGTTGCTCGAGCAACCTTGGGATGTGCTGGGTCTGGTGCGCAATGCCGGCGGGGTGTTTGTCGGTGAGGACAGCATGGAAGCCTTGGGTGATTACCTGGCGGGTCCGAGTCACGTCATGCCGACGATGGGAACGGCAAGGTTTTCGAGTCCAGTGAATGTGCGCGATTTTCAAAAAATTATTTCGGTGGTGGGATTAAACCGCGCCACGCTTCTAAAAACTGCACCTGACGCGGCAAGATTGGCAAGGGCAGAAGGGCTTGAAGCCCATGCTCGAGCCATAGAGGCACGTTTAAAGTAAGCGTTTGAAGACTTAAACCAAGAGTTCTGGAGATACTTAACGGTAAATCAATTCATGTGAATATATTCACGATTATTTCCTATTCGTGAAATATTTATTTCAATTTGAACATGTTTTTTTGTCTCATTTTGATACAGACCCTAAACATTTGACGATAATCTGACTTTAAACGCCATGTTAACAACAAGCGCTCAGACGTCAAAAGCCTAACACCCAATATTTTTGCCATTTTGGCTATTTTTTCTTGGTCTTTTTCGGCGCTGGCAGCGCATTCATGTTTGAAACTCGAGTCGAAATCTCGTGCTGAAGTTTGGCAATGTCATGCTCGAGGCGGTCTTGGGCGCTGTCAAGCTCGAAACGAAGGCGCATGATCTCCTCTACGCCAGCCAAATTGACGCCCAATTCCTGGGTCAAACGCCGCACCTCACGCAAATGATCGACATCACGATCAGAATATAGACGGGTTTTACCGCCCGAGCGACGCGGACGAATCAAACCCTTGCGTTCGTAAAGGCGCAAAGTTTGCGGGTGCATTTCGACCAATTCGGACGCCACCGAAATCACGTAAACCGGACGGTCTTTGGGGTCACTCGAGACACTGCCATTCGCTAACGCTCGGGCTTCGCGCTGCGAGGTTTCAAACTCTGCCCGAAGTTGAGTCTCGAGGTCGGAAATTTCCATCTCGAGTTGGATTTGCACATCATCAAGCTCATGTCTGAGTTTCATGACCTCTTCGACACCAGCCAAGTTCACGCCAAGTTCTTGGGTCAGCCGCCGAATCTCTCGCAAATGGTCGATGTCGCGCTCGGAATACAACCTCGTTTTGCCGCTCGAGCGACCCGGGCGAATCAAACCCTTGCGCTCGTACAAGCGCAAGGTTTGTGGGTGCATGTCAGTCAGTTCTGCTGCGACAGAGATCACGTAAACTGGGCGATCTCGGGCATCTTGAGTCATGAATTTAGTATACCTGATAAGAGTACGCTCATGGAATTGTTTTGGTCACACTCGAGAATTGTAAAACCAGCCAAATACCTTTTTGATTGCTCGAGTTTCTGAGGATATTCTGCGCAGATTCTTAAACTCAAATCAAGATCATTTAAGTGTTGGGTAAACTTGGAGGCGTGAAATATTTAAGGTATTTGATTGCAGTTTTGGCACTCGTTTTTGTGACCAGCGCCTGTTTTGAGCCTCAAGCTTTGGCAGGACAACCAAATCCAGCAAAGCTTTTTATCGAACCCAAAGACGGCATTCAACCCGTTTTGGCTGCAATCAACGCCGCCAAGGTTTCGATCAGGCACAAGATTTACTTGTTCACCGACTCGAGGCAAGACGTGATTGACGCGCTCGTTGCCGCGCAAACTCGAGGTGTGAATGTGCGGATTTTACTCGAGCGTGAACCGAGCGGAACAACGGGCGGCAACACTGCCATTTTCTTGACACTGAGAGCCGCTGGCTTGAACGTGCAACTGACCAAGCCTTTCAAATTTGTATTTATTCACGAAAAAAGTTTTGTCATCGACGACAACATTGCCATTATTTCAACCGCCAACATCACAGGCAGCAGTTTCTCGAGCAACCGCGAGTATCTGGTGCAACTCGAAAATCCAGAATTGGTCAGTGAAATTGCCAAAGTTTTTGATGCAGATTGGGCTGGGACAGACATCGATTTGAAAGATTCAAAACTGGTCTGGAGTCCAAGCCAAACAACCTCGGCAGACTTGGTGCGCGGTAACGCTCGAGTCAAAATTTTAGATTTGATCAACAGCGCAAAGCAAAGTCTGATGCTCGAGCAAGAGGCGATGGCAGATGAAGACGTGATTCTGGCGTTAATTGCGTCCCAAGCTCGAGGAGTTCAGGTCGAATTTGTAGGTTCGCCCAAAGCACCTACCGACACGTACATTGTGGCAGGCGCACAAAGAC
Organism: Deinococcales bacterium; assembly: GCA_031364625.1. Taxonomy (GTDB): domain Bacteria; phylum Deinococcota; class Deinococci; order Deinococcales; family JAAFIG01; genus JANXTZ01. Next base: position 4,997 of record JANLWR010000694.1, read on the forward strand.
TGAAGGCGGCTGGCGTTAAGGTTCGTTGGTTACTTGGCAATTTTGTTCATGCCAAAGTGATTCTGGCAGACGATGCTCGAGCCTTTATAGGTTCGGAAAACATCAGCACCAACAGTTTAAACGCCAACCGAGAATTAGGAGTGATCCTCGAGAAAACAGACGCAACTGATGCAATATCACGACTGAAAACACAACTCGAGGCGGACGTAAACGCAGGGGTCGAAGTCAACCCGTTGACCTTGCCAGCACTGAGAGAAATTCAAGCTGCCGAGAGGATGAACGAATTTCTTGGGCGCGAAGTGACGCTAGAGGGTGTGGTGGTCGAGGTCGAAAAACGAGACACTGGCGTCAGTTTCTTAAAATTTGGTATTGGCGAACGTGCCCCTCGAGCCGTGATTTTTGCCCGAAATTATGATGGTTTTGCTCAACCATTTCCAGAATTTTACAAAGGTAAACGCCTGCAAATTACGGGACGGGTTCAATTGTACGGCGACTATTACGAGGTAATTCTTGATTCGGTCAGTCAAATCAAAGTCCTGTAAAGGTTAAACATCGCTCGAGACTCAATTTGATCTTTGAGTTTGAATCCGTAGAATTTGCACTCAGCTCACCAACCGATATAAGCCATTCAAGCGAGACAAAACTCGAGTCTCCACAATGCGAATCTTATCTTCTGCAACATATTTGACACAAAATCAAGGATTGATGATTCAAACTTCATCGCTCCCCCCTATTCCAATGCTCGAGACTCTGGCATAATGCAAGAGCAAATCAAGCAGGAAAATATTAGAGGAGGAAGTATGAAGAAAGGCTCTCTAAATTGTGTGTGGGACGTGGTTTTGTTAACCTTAGTCCGATCGCTCGTGATCCTTTATTTCGCCTTTGTGATCATGATTTTCGTTAACAAACCAAACGTCGATCAATTAAAAATCATCATTCCCTCGATGATTGCCCCTTTAGTTGGACTAATCGCCGCAATGTTGAGGCATTACTTAAAGACAAATCCTGATTCTCGAGTGGTGTAGGTTAACTGATGAATTCCAACTTTGCCACTGTCGCAATGCTCGAGACTCTGGCATAATGCAAGACGCAATGAATCGCAGGAAATTGTTAGAGGAGGAAGTATGAAGAAAGTCGCATTGGGAATTGTTGCTCTCGCACTCGCCGCAGGTTTCACAACCGCGCAACAACAAGTTCGCGTCGGTATCGCATTCGATGCTGGTGGAAAGAACGATAAGTCCTTCAACCAGAGCGCCTATGAGGGTGCTCAAAAAGCCGTCAAAGACCTGAAGATCGATTACCGCGACTTCGAGCCAAGCGATCCGAGCCAAGTCGGTCAAGGTATCCGCAAGTTCGCCGAAGACGGTTTTGACCTGGTGATCGGCGTTGGATTCGCCAATACCTCCGCCATCTCTGCCACCGCCAAAGAATTCCCAGACACCAAATTTGCCGTGATCGATGACGTTCCAGAAGGTGCAAACACCACTG
>JANLWR010000708.1:0-1795 GCA_031364625.1 Deinococcales bacterium
GTTACTTTGACGCGCAACTGATTTCTGATGGCGGCGTGAATGCGGCAGGCGATTTTGTCAAAGCGCTGGTCTACAGTGAGGGTGTCATGATGGGCAAATTCTTTGCCTCAGGCAGTTTTGAAGACGAGGTTTTAATGCTCGAGGGTGGCAAACTGATTGGCGTGCATTTGTTCGGCATGGCGAGTACGCTCGTGACCGAAAAACGCAATTTTATTGAAGGCTCGAGCCAAACCCTTCATGCCTTTCATCAAAACGCTGGGGAGGCTGTGGCACGACTTCGAGAGGGTTTACAAAGCGCCATGACCTACGTCAACTCGAGCAACCTGAATGAGTTTCGCAAGAACGTGCGATTTGCGATCAATTCGGCGGCAAGCATGACCGAGGGCGGCGTTCACTGATTCGGCAAGAAATAAACGGGAACAGTCAAAAAGCCTGACTGTTCCCCGCATTTGGTACAAACGGATTAAATCACCATTGAAACATACTTCACGTACAAGTATTCCTCGAGTCCAAAATGCCCGCCCTCACGCCCAAAACCGCTTTGTTTGATACCACCAAATGGCGCTTGGGCGGTGCTTGGAATCGGGTCGTTCAGTCCAATAATCCCGTACTCGAGTTTTTCTGAAACCCGCACGGCTCGAGATAAATCTTTGGTCCAAACGTAGGCTGCCAAACCGAATGGCGTGTTGTTGGCGGCGTGTAAAACCTCGGCTTCGGTGTCGAACACAATCACGGGCGCGACTGGTCCAAAGGTTTCTTCGCGCATCACCAGCATGTCTTCGGTCACGCCCGAGAGCACGGTGGGTTGAAAGTACAAACCCTCGAGTGCCGCGCCGCCCGTGACGGCGGTTGCACCGTGTGCCAGCGCATCGGCAACATGGGCTTTGACTTTTTCTAATCCTTGTGCGTCCACCAGAGGTCCAATTTGGGTGCTGGCATCGAGGGAATCGCCCACTTTCAAACTCGAGACGGCACTGGCAAGTTTGGCGGTGAACACCTCGAGAATCCCGCGTTGCACGTAAACGCGGTTGGTGCAAACACAGGTTTGTCCAGCGTTGCGGAATTTACACGCCACCACATCCTTGACCGCCTGTTCGATGTCGGCATCGTCAAACACAATAAACGGCGCGTGACCGCCAAGTTCCATCGAAACGCGCTTTAAAGTGTCGGCGCTTTGTTTGGTCAGAATCCGACCCACTTCGGTCGAACCCGTGAAAGTGATCTTGCGGATTCTCGAGTCTTCCATAAAAACTTTTGAAACGGCAATCGGATCGGCGCAAGGAAGCACCTGAAACACTCCCGCAGCCCCTCCAGCCTCGAGCCAGAGTTCTGCGAGCTTTAAGGCGGTTAACGGGCTTTGCTCGGCGGGTTTGAGCACGAAAGTACACCCTGCGGCAAGGGCAGGACCAACTTTACGGGTGAGCATTGCCGCCGGAAAATTCCAGGGCGTGACGGCGTAAACAGGACCAACGGGATGCTTGCTGGCGAACAATCGCTTGTGCCCAAACTGACTGGGAATAATTTCGCCGTACACACGTTTGGCTTCCTCGGCGTACCATTCGATAAAACTGGCGGCGTAACGCACCTCGCCCAGCGCCTCAGAAACGGGTTTGCCCATCTCGAGCGCGATCATACGCGCAATGTCTTGCTCGTCACGAATCATCAGCGCGAACCATTTTTTCATGAGGCTCGAGCGTTCATAAGCCGTGGTGTTGCGCCACGATTCAAACGCGGTGACGGTTGCCTCGAGCGCCGCGTTTGCCTCCGTCACGCCGCAATCTGCAACGTGCGCAAT
>JANLWR010000721.1:0-1826 GCA_031364625.1 Deinococcales bacterium
AAACACGCTGCGGGAATCAAACGGCGGTAATCCGTACCAAGAAGTGCTCGAGCCAGACCAGCCGCAATCAGTCCAACAAAACCCATCAAACCGCTTGTACCGACGGCAACGCCAGTCAAGATGGCTGCCAGGAAGATCAAACCGTTTCTGGCAACTCGAGCGTTTAAACCCAAATTTTGCGAGACATCATCGCCGAGTTGTACCAGGTTCGCGGCGCGTCCGAGCAAAAAGGCAATCACGATGGCTGGAACGGCAATCGGTAACATGGCGTTCAGTTGCGGTATGCCTTGCGCGTAAAAACCGCCAACCACCCAACCGATCACATTGGCGCTCGAGGGACTCGCACCGAGTGCCAACAACAATGCCAAACCTGCCACGCTGATCGAGGCAAAACTGACGCCCACCAATGCACGGCGTTCGCTCGAGGTGTCCTGGGTGAAGCGTGTGATCAGAAATGCCGCCTCGAGTGCGCCAAGACAACCCAGCACGGGCATACCAAAACCTGCATAACCACTGACTTGCAACAGCACGGCGTTCAGCGCCGAAAAACCTGCCAGCCCCAGCAGGTACGGGTCGGCAAGGCTGGTGCGAAAACTGCTTTGCAAAAGTGGTCCTGCCAAACCCAGACACGCCCCGACGACCACCGTCAAGAAAACTCGAGGGGCGCGAACTTCACCCATGATTTGGTTGAGGGTGGAATCACCTCGACCTGAAACCCAGGCAAGAATATCTTGCAGATTAACAGGATACGAACCGACCACCAATGAAATCAGTACAACCACGACCAGCACAACAATTAGTGCCAAAAACCAGAGGATCACCGTGCCACGCTCGAGCGGCAGCACAGAACGAGATGGAGATGTGGCGGGTTCAATCATTGGTTTCCTCGAGGTTTCTAAAAATTCTGGGAACGGATTTGCACCCGTCCCCAAAGGATAACCTGAATTTCGGTGCTTTACTTTTTGGGGTAGAGCAAACCGAGCAAGACGTTCATCGATTCGGCGGCGCGAGGTCCTGGGGCGGTCACGAATGGATCGGCGTCGAGCAAATGCACGCGGTTGTTTTTGACGGCGTTCAGGTTCTTGTAGGCGGGTTGCGTCTCGAGTTTCTCAAGTGGACTTGGGGCGTAAGCGCCCGTGGCGGTGCGAGGACGGAATGCCAAAATCACATCGGGGTTGGCTGCCACGATTTGCTCGAGGCTTAAGACCACAAAGCCTGGTTGACGCGGGTCGGCGCTGGGTGTGCCTTTGGCAACGTTAACCGCACGAAGTTTCTCGAGCAGATCACCGATGTAGGTTTCGTCGGTGGTGGAAAAGCTTTGCCCGCCAGCCGCCAGCAATGCCAGCACTTTTGGATGGTTGGTGTTTGGGACTTTGGCAATCACGCGCTTGATCTTGGATTGCAAGAATTGCAAGCCGACTTTGGCTTGGGTTTCAGTTTGGGTCAGTTGCCCAATCAAGGTGTAATTGTCGTACACGTCCTTTAGGCTCGAGTCAGCAGCAACGATCAACGGCACGCTGAGTGCTCCCAAGGCTCGAGCTTGGGCGGCGGTCGTGCCGACGCTACCGAGCATCAGGTCTGGTTTGAGCGCCAGAATTTTTTCGATGTCGGGACGGTACGCGCTGCCGACTTCGGGAATGCTTTTAACTTTGGCTTCTGGATAGGTGGCGCTCGAGGGGCGACCGATTGGGTTTAGACCGATGTCGATCATGATTTCGGTGGTGGTCAAGGACAATGCCACGACACGTTTGACGGGTGCATTGATGGTCACACTGCGACCCAGGGCATCACGAATCGTCAAGGGGGCGGCAAGGGCAAGACCAGCA
>JANLWR010000734.1:0-8806 GCA_031364625.1 Deinococcales bacterium
GGCCAAAAGCGCCTTTCTGGCGACGATGAGCCACGAGATTCGCACCCCGATGAATGCGATCATCGGCATGACCAGCCTGCTGCTCGACACCGAACTGAGCGAGGAGCAGCGCGATTACACCCAGACCGTGCGCAACAGCAGCGAGTCCTTGCTGACAATCATCAACGACATCCTCGATTTCTCGAAGATCGAGGCTGACAAGCTCGAACTCGAGCATCAGCCGTTTGATTTGCGCGAGTGCGTCGAGGGTGCGCTCGAGTTGTTGACCGCCAGGGTTGCCGAGAAGGGGCTTGAGCTGGCGTACCTGATCGCCCCGCAGACACCCGAAATGATCGTCGGTGACGTGACGCGGTTGCGTCAGATTCTGGTCAACCTGCTCTCGAACGCGGTCAAGTTTACCGAGCGCGGCGAGGTGGTCGTCTCGGTCGAGGGCATCAGGCTCTCCTCGAGTGATCTGGGCGGCAATCCGAAGTACGAACTGCATTTTGCGGTGCGCGACACCGGCATTGGCATCCCGCCCGACCGGGTGGATCGTTTGTTCAGGTCGTTCAGCCAGATTGATGCCTCGACCACGCGCCGTTACGGTGGCACAGGGCTGGGGCTGGCGATCAGCAAGCGCCTCTGCGAGATGATGGGCGGCTCGATGCACGCCCAGAGCAGCGGTCTGCCCGGCGAGGGCGCGACCTTTTACTTCAGCATTCAAACCCAAGCCGTCTCGAGACCACTGCGGGCTTTCCTTCAGGAGGCACAACCCGATTTGCAGGGCAAGCGCCTGCTGATTGTGGACGACAACGCCACCAACCGCCGCCTGCTGAGGCTGCAAGCCCAATCGTGGGGGATGATCTACCGAGAGACCGCCTCACCGCTCGAGGCGCTCGAGTGGATTCGGGCAGGCGAGCCTTTTGATGTTGCGGTGCTTGACATGCAGATGCCGGAGATGGACGGCGTGACGCTGGCCGCAGAAATCCGACAAGAGCGCGACGAACAGGGGCTGCCACTGGTGATGCTGACCTCGCTCGGGCGGCGCGAGGTTGGTGAATCCAACGCGCGGTTCGCGGCTTTCCTCAACAAGCCGATCCGCCCCTCGCAACTGTTCGACGCGCTGGTCGGCATTCTGGCGGGTCATGCGGTGGCTGGCGGGCAAACAGCCCGGCAAGCCCCGACCAGCTCCGCTTTCGATCCCACAATGGGTCGCAGGCTACCGCTGCGCCTACTGCTGGCCGAGGACAACGCCACCAACCAGAAGCTCGCCCTGCGACTGCTTTCACGCCTGGGCTACCGCGCCGACGTTGCCGCCAACGGTCTCGAGGCACTCGAGGCGCTCGAGCGTCAGGCTTACGACGTGGTGCTGATGGACGTGCAGATGCCCGAGATGGACGGACTCGAGGCCACCCGCCAGTTGCGGGGGCGCTGGCCGGAAGCAAGGCTGCAGGTGATCGCCATGACCGCCAACGCCATGGAGGGCGACCGCGAGATGTGCCTGGCGGCTGGAATGGACCATTACGTGAGCAAACCAATTCGTGTCGAGGCGCTGATCGAGGCGCTCGAGCGGGCGGCTACGACCTTGCAGATTTTGGGCGAGGCTATCTCAAAAGAGCCTCGAGATGGCGAACAGACTCCCACGGGTTCAGAGGTTCTGCTCGATCCTGCCGCGCTCGAGAACCTGCGCCAGATGGCGGGCAGCGATCCCAGTTTTGTCATTGAACTGATTGACACCTTTCTCGAGGATGCACCCAAGCTGCTCGAGGACATGACCCAAGCGCTCGAGGCTGGGGATGCGGCTGGTTTGCGGCTGGCGGCGCACAGCCTCAAGTCAAACGGCGCGGAATTCGGGGCGACCGCATTCTCCGACCTCTGTAAGCAACTCGAGCTGATCGGTAAATCCGCTAACCTCGCCGGAGCTGAAGCGCTCGTGACACAGGCCAAAGCAGAATTTGCGCGGGTCAGCAGCGCCCTCGAGACCATCCGCCAGGCATCGCCATGACCGAACCGAGTGGTCACATCCTCGTGGTGGACGACAACCGCATCAACAGGTTGAAGCTTTCTCACACCCTCGAGCAGCAGGGTCACACGGTCTGGCTGGCCGAGAACGGGCTTCGGGCGCTCGAGATGCTCGAGCAGCAAACCTTTGATGTTGTGCTGCTCGACCTCATCATGCCAGAAATGGACGGTTACGAGACGCTGCGGCGCATCAAAGCCGATGCCACCATGCGCCACATTCCGGTCATCGTCATCACCGCGCTGGACGAACTCGAGAGTGCCGTGCGCTGCATCAAGATGGGAGCCGAGGATTACCTGCCCAAATCGTTCAACCCGGTGTTCCTGAAAGCCAGGCTCGAGGCATCCTTGCGCAAGAAGAAACTCCGCGACCTCGAGCAAGCCTACCTGCAACAGGAACTCATGCTGCGCCAAAGCGAGAAGCTCGCCACGCTCGGCAAGTTGAGTGCCGGCATGGCGCACGAGTTGAACAACCCGGCGGCGGCGGCAGGGCGGGGTGTCGAGCAAGTGCTGGCAGCCTTCGAGCGGCACCTGAGGGCACATCTGGAACTCGATGCCGCTGCACTCAGGGGGGTGCAGCTCAGCACCCTCGAGCAACTCAGCCAGGTCATGCAAAGCTGCAAGGAACGGGTCAGTGCCCTTGACGCGCTGACCCGCAGTGACCGCGAGGTCGCACTCGAGGACTGGCTGGAAGCCCACGGCATCGCCAGCCCCTGGGAACTGTCCCCGACGCTGGTGACAATGGGTTACGGTTTGGACAAACTCAAGCAACTCGGAGTGACCTTCGAGGCTGAACGAATGAACGCCCTGCTGACCTGGCTCACCAGCGGCTTTACCGTTTTCAACGTGCTTGACGAGATTGCTGAGGGCACCAAGCGGATCTCCGAGATCGTGCGGGCTTTAAAAACCTACAGCTACCTCGATCAGGCTCCGGTGCAGAATGTCAACCTCCACGAGGGACTCGAGAACACGTTGGTGATGTTCCGCAGTCGCCTCAAGCAGGGCATCAACGTCCAGCGTGATTACGCCGCTGACCTTCCGACTATTGAGGCTTACGGCAGCGAACTCAATCAGGTCTGGACGAACATCATTGACAACGCGATTGCTGCCATGAACGGACAGGGCGATCTTGCCGTGCACACCCGCCGCGAGGACGGCTGGGTGGTCGTCGAGATCACCGACAGCGGACCTGGGATTCCCCCGGAGATTCAAGCCCAGGTCTTCGATCCGTTCTTCACCACCAAGCCACCCGGCGAGGGCACGGGCTTGGGTCTCAACATCAGCCACAACATCGTGGTGCAAAAACACAGGGGCGAGATCATCGTGAATTCCAGACCAGGACAGACCACGTTTCAGGTCCGGTTGCCCCTGGTGATCGGTCATGACTGACTCGGGACGGCTCGAGCAACACCGCCACAGGCTGATTGAAGTCCAAGAACCAAGATCAAAAGGGGATTGAGTATGGGCAAAGCAATCATCATGACCGTGGACGACGAACCCCAGGTGCTGAACGCCGTCGAGCGCGATCTGCGACAACGGTACGGAACCGACTACCGGGTTCTCAAGGCTGGATCTGGAGCCGAGGCGCTCGAGGCTGTGCGGCAACTCAAGCAACGCAACACGCCTCTGGCTTTGTTTCTGGTGGATCAGCGCATGCCCAGCATGAGTGGCATCGAATTCCTGTCCGAGGCACGCAAGATCTACCCGGAGGCGAAAAAAGCCCTGCTGACCGCCTACGCCGACACCGAAGCCGCGATTGCCAGCATCAACAGCATCGGGCTTGATCATTACCTGATGAAACCCTGGAACCCACCCGAGGAGCACCTCTACCCCGTGCTTGACGACCTGCTCGAGGATTGGACGGCGAACGTGCCGTTGCCTTTCGAGGGCATTCGGGTGGTCGGAACCCTCTGGTCGGCTTCGAGCCATGCCGTCAAGGACTTTCTGGCACGCAACCGGATTCCTTACCAGTGGCTCGACCTCGAGCGCGATAGCGAAGCCAGAACCTTGCTTGACACGCTTGGTCACGAGACCCACCACCTTCCAGCCGTGTTTTTCGCCGATGGCAGTGTCCTGCTCGAGCCGAATCAGCCGGCACTGGCTGCCAAGATCGGCATGAAAACGCGAGCCGAGTTGCCGTTTTACGACCTGATCATCGTCGGCGGCGGTCCAACTGGACTTGGTGCGGCGGTCTACGCGGCTTCAGAGGGTCTGCGTACGCTGATGATCGAAAAGGATGCGGTCGGCGGTCAGGCAGGCACCAGCTCGAGGATCGAGAACTACCTGGGCTTCCCGAACGGTCTCTCGGGTCTTGACCTGTCCAGACGCGCCGAGGCGCAAGCCAAACGCCTGGGTACGGAGATCCTCTCACCGCAAGAGGTCGTCGGCGTGCGGGTCGAGCACCCATACCGCATCGTCTTATTGCCGGATGGCACGGAGTTATCGTGCCACACGCTATTGATCGCCACGGGCGTGACCGTGCAACGCCTGGATGTGCCAGGCATCGAAGCCCTGACCGGAGCCGGCGTGTACTACGGCGCAGCCGTCACCGAAGCGGCGCACTATCGCGGTCAGCACGTCGTCGTCGTCGGCGGAGCCAACTCGGCGGGGCAGGGCGCGATGTTCTTCGCCCGTTTTGCCAGCCGCGTCACGATCCTGGTGCGAGCCAGTGGACTCGAGAAGGGCATGTCGCAGTACCTGGTGGATCAGATCAAAACCCAAGCCAACATCGAAGTGCGCTTGCGCTCTGAGGTCACGTCGGTTCACGGCAGCGACCGGCTCGAGGCGATCACGATCCGCGAGGCTGACAGCGGGCAAACCGAAACCTTGCCGGCAGCGGCGCTGTTTTTGTTCATTGGCGCGGTGCCGCACACCCAGATGGTGGCGGGCGTGGTCGAATGCAACCCGTCTGGGTTCATCCTGACGGGCGCTGACCTGATGCGCGATGGTCAACCGCCCAGAGGCTGGAACCTGCGGCGCGACCCTTTCCTGCTCGAGACCAGCTTGCCAGGCGTGTTCGCCGCCGGAGATGTGCGCCAGGGAGCCGTGCGTCGCGTGGCCTCGGCGGTCGGTGAGGGGGCAATCACGGTCGGGCTGGTTCACCAGTACCTGAAGACGGTATAAGCACGGATTCTTGCGACAACGCTTGAAGTGCAACTCGAGCTTGCAACAGTCGCCAGAGCAAGCTTAGAGCGCCTTGCATGTGCAAAAGTCATGCCGACCCATATGCCACAACATTATTCTTGACCGCACTCGCAATCGCGGTGTAGGCTTCAATCGTCTGGTGCTCGAGGCGAGTAGCTCGAGTTTAAAGTGGGGAAGCTGGTGAGATTCCAGCACTGTACCGCAACGGTATGAGGCGCGAAAAGCCCTTAAGTCCGAATGCCTGCCAGATTCGCAACCGCCTTTGGGTTGCGCCTCTCGAGTGAAAGGGGTTGGTGGGTTTGAACTTGACTTGAATTTTGACTGCTCTCGCTCGAGGTACCGGCGAGGATTTTTGTTGAGGATGTTCATGTTGACCAAAGTTGCAAATCCAATTTCCAACGGCTCCAGAGCGACGGTCGTGTTGCTCGGTTTGGGCTTGTTGTTGCTTTGTATTTTGGTTTTTGCGATTTCAAACGGTACGCTCGAGATCACGCCTGGCACAACGCTATCGGCAATTTGGAAAGGCATTGCTGGGGCTAAACTCGAGGGTCTGGAATTGATCGTCTGGAATCTGCGCCTTCCGAGAGTGGTTTTTGGTGCCTTGGTCGGCGCGAGTCTGGCGGCGTGCGGCGCGGCTTTTCAGGGCTTGTTCCGCAATCCTCTGGCTGACCCGTACTTAATGGGCAGCGCCTCGGGGGCGGCGCTGGGCGCAACGGTAGCCGTGTTTGCCACGGGGACTGCCAGCGCTGGTTTTGCCGCCGGTTTGTTCGCCAGCGGCAGTCAACTGGTGCCAGTGTTGTCATTTGTCGGCGCACTTGGGGCTGTGATGCTCACCCTGGCACTCTCGAGGTTCGCCAGGGGAACGAATGCCCTGATTTTGTCTGGCGTGATTGTGGGCGGCATTCTGACCTCAATCAGCACCTACTTGCAGTTGCGCGACGCCGACCGAATGCGGGCGGTGTTTTCTTGGACGCTGGGAAATTTGAGTTTGGCAGGCTGGACTGAGGTTTTGAACATTCTGCCGTACTCAATCTTTGGCTTGATCGCATTGATGCTGCTGGCTCGAGCCTTAGATGCCCTGCAACTGGGCGAGGACACCGCCAGCACGCTTGGTTTAAAGGTAGACCGCATCAAATTGCTGACCGTGATTGCCGCCAGTCTGGTGACGGCTGCTGCCGTTTCTTTTGCGGGCATTATTGGCTTTGTCGGCTTGGTCGCGCCCCACGCCATACGGCGTTTGGGCGTGGCAAACCACCGCATTCTGATTCCAGCCGCCAGTCTTGCGGGCGCAATTTTGTTGGTGCTGGCAGATTTGGGCGCTCGAGTGTTAACCCGACCTCAAGAATTGCCGGTGGGCGTGGTAACAACCTTGATTGGTGGCATCTTTTTTCTGGTTTTGATGCGGAGAAAACCGTGAGCGCTTTGATCAACATTGAAAATCTCAGTTTTGCTTACGGTCAAAACGCCGTGCTCGAGAAGATCAACCTCTCAATTGAAGCTGGAGAATTTGTGGCACTGATTGGACCCAACGGCGCGGGCAAAACCACGCTTTTAAAACTCCTGGCGGGACTGTTAAAACCTCAATTTGGCGGCGTTCAAACGCCAGAACCAAAAAGCCGGCAGATCGCGTACCTCGCACAGTCCGAACCTTTACCCCTCGAGTTTACGGCGCTCGAGGTGGTGAAATTGGGACGGATTCCGTTTCAAGGATTTTGGGGACGGGAAACCAAAGCCGATTTGGGCGCAGTCGAATGTGCGCTGCGCAGCACGGACGCGCTCGGATTTGCAAACCGTCAAATTGCGGCGTTGTCTGGCGGCGAACGTCAACGGGTGGCACTGGCGAGGGCGCTGGCGCAAGACCCGAAGGTTTTACTGCTCGACGAACCGACCAACCACCTTGATCTTTCACACCAAGCCGAATTGATGGTTTTGTTGCGCAATGCTGTCGGCAGCATTCTACAAACGGTGGTGATGGTCGTGCATGACCTCAACCTTGCCGCCCTCGCCAGCCGCTGTGTGCTGATCTCGAACGGCATTGTTGTTGCCGACGGCGCACCCGAGCAAGTCCTGCAACCCAATATTCTCGAGGATGTATACCAGACCAAACTCGAGACGCTGCGCTCGAGTGATGGTCGTGTGGTGGTGATTCCGCGATTATGATGTTATTTGATGAACGTCAATGTGGCTTTGTATTTGGAAATTTCAAAGGTTTTGCCGGCATTGCGACCTGGTTGAAGACTGGTAACTTTCAGGATTGTGCCGTCAAGTTGCAATTTATTTTTTGGCGCAACCATCTGCAAGGTGATCGCTTTGGATTTGGTGGCTTTTGGCGACCAGTACAAAAACTGCATTTGAGCATTGCCCGCCGTGACACACCTGGCGTTGATCGGACACCTCGAGTCGTTCGTGACTTGCAAAAACAACAATTTTGCGCCGCTGGGTTTCAGGGAAATTTGCGAACCCAAAGCCAAAATAAAGGGCTTGTTGAGGCTTGCGGTGGGCGCAAAACCTTTTTGGGCTTGGGCGATGAAACTGGTCATTAACACGGCGGCAATCAAAAATTTGGTTTTCATGGTTCGAGGTTAAACGCCAAAAACTTGATTGACATGAGGAAATAAAGATGGTTCGTTCATTTTCAAAAATCACTCAGACACTCAAGGGTGTCAAAAAGGAAAGCATGAAAAAAGTAATTCTGGCAGGACTGATGGCATTCGGATTCTCGAGCTTTGTTGGTGCGACAAGTTACCCTCTGGTTTTAAAAGACGATCTTGGACGCAGCGTCAAATTGATGCGGCAACCAAAAAGCATTGTCTCGATGATGCCGAGCCACACCGAAACCCTGTTCGCCGTCGGCGCGGGCGACAGCCTGATTGGCGTTGACGAGTACAGCAATTATCCTAAACTCGAGACTGATAAACTGCCCAAAACCGGCAATGGTTTTGTACCAAACCTCGAGGCGATCACGGCATTAAAACCAGATTTGGTGCTGACCGATGAAAGCAGCGGCTCTAAACTGGTGCAAAACCTCGAGAAACTGGGCATTACGGTGTACGCGGGTGTGGCGCAAAGTTACAACGATGTTTTCGAGAAAATCAATGTCATTGGCAAAATCACCAACCATGAAAAAAACGCCCTGAACCTCATTACCAAAATGCGCAGCGAACTCAACGCGATTCAAGCCAGCGTTTTAAAACTGCCTCGAGTCAGCGTGTACTTTGAAGTGGACCCAACACCGTACGCCGCAGGCAGCTCGAGTTTTATTGGAACACTGATTGACAAGGCTGGTGGCAACAATATTATTCCAGCCAAACTTGGAGCGTTTCCGCAAATCAGTCCAGAACTGGTGATCCAAAGTAACCCAGAAGTCATTCTGGGCGCAGATTTGGCAGACCTATTGACCCGTCCAGCTTGGGACACCATCAAAGCCGTCAAAAACAAACGTGTGATTAACTTCTCTGGCGAGATCAACGACGCCATTTCGCGTCCTGGACCGCGCTTACCAGTGGCGTTGAAGGCTCTGGCGAAAGCATTGCATCCAGAATTAAGCAATTAGCGAACAACCCCGAATGCCCTGGCAAAGCCTGCACGGTAGGTTTCAAAGACCAGCATCAAAGCTCCATCTTCGGTGTTGACCGTGTAGGCACGGCTCGAGTTGGCATCAGGG
>JANLWR010000778.1:0-2798 GCA_031364625.1 Deinococcales bacterium
GAGCAGATGTTGGGTTTGTCGCGCTCAAGTGGCGGTGATGAGATCAAACTAGCAAAACTCCTAGCATATAATCCAAGTTTGACTGCTAAACTTGATGGAGAGGCAAAGTTTGAAAATCCCTTAGTCGCGGAATTGATTGAAGTTGCTAGGTTAGCTACTAGTAGTGAACAGATTCTTGAACATTTTAGTGGTCGCCCCGAAGCAAGTATTTTATTTGAAGGCGTTTTCACAGCGCCCGATCAGATGGATAAAGTTTCCGACGAAGATTTTGCGGTAGTACAAATATCTTCACGTCAACGTGAAGATACTCTGCGTCAAGAGCTTCTAGAACTTAAAACCAAGATTTCTCAGGCTACCCCAGAAGAAGAACTCAATTTGCTTAGACAGTCAAGTGAATTGCAACGCGCCATGGAAGCCGAACGCCGCACCAGAATGCGAGCTTAGAAATGACTTCTCGAGTTTTGTGAATTCGGTCTGGCGCGGTTTGCATTTGGCACACACTTTTTTAACCACGCTGCCATTCGCTCATGTTGGCGAGATCAAAGACGGCGAGTTTGCCAATGCCAGCGGTTATTACCCCGCCGTGGGTTGGACGCTCGGTTTGCTGCTGGCTTTAATGGTGTTTCTGACCTCGAGCCTGCCGACTGGCGTTGCCGCCGCCCTCCAGCTTGCGCTGTGGCTGGGTTTGACGGGCATGTTGCACTTTGACGGACTTGTAGATGCCTCCGACGCCGTGCTCGCCACCAAGACCCCCTCAGAGCGCTTGAGAATATTATCGGACGTTCACATTGGCGCGTTTGGACTGGCGGTGGGCGTGATGCAACTGTTAACCAAATGGAGTGCCTTAAGCGCCCAACCAAACCTGCTCGCCATCATCACCACACCCGTCCTGGCTCGAGCCGCGCTGTTAATTCCCATGAACCTCTTCCCCGCCGCTCGAGCCGAAAGCCGTGGTGCACGCGCCAGGGAGGGCAATTGGCAGGTTGGCTTGCTGATTGCCGTTCCCGCAATTTTGCTGAATCCGAAAGGCGCAATCGTTGCGATCATCACGGCGCTCATCGTCTCGAGTTTCGCCGCCCGAAGACTTGGTGGCGGTATTGGCGGCGACGTGTACGGCAGCGTCGTTGAACTTTGCGAAACCACACTTTTGATTGCAGCCTTCGTATGAGCCTCATTTTTGTGACTGGCGGTGCGCGATCAGGCAAAAGCACGTTTGCCCTCAACCTCGCTCGAGATACACAAGAAGCCGTCACCTTCATTGCTACCGCGCAAGCCTTCGACCAGGAAATGACCGAACGCATTCACAAACATCAACTCGAGCGACCCCAAGACTGGACGACCATCGAAGCGCCCAAAGACATCAAAACCGCGCTCGAGAAGACACAAACTCGAGTGGTGATTCTGGACTGCCTCAGTTTATTGGTGTCCAATTTGCTGCTCGAGAATTTTTCCGAAATTCAAATTTTAGAACGTATTCACAGTGCGCTCGAGATTGCCAGAACTCGAGAATTGAAATTGATTGTGGTCAGCAATGAAGTCGGCTCGGGAATTGTTCCAGAATACCCACTCGGACGGATTTTTCGAGATGTGCTCGGACGGGCAAACCAAAGCATTGCGGCTGCCTCGAGTGAAGCGTATTTGCTGGTGGTGGGTTTGTCATTGCGGTTGAAATAATTAGGCTGTGTTGAGGTTTAAGGTTTGATGTCTGGCACGGAGCCAGACATCAAACCTCCGCTGACCCTAGCCCGTGAGGTGCCGCTTTAGGGCGACAAAGGTGTTCTTGAGGTTCGATTCATTGGGTCAGAACGACTTGGCGCTCAAGCCGTTCGCGTCGGTGTTGATCTGGCTCAGATAACCCTCAACCATCACCACGGCAACCTCTAGGCAACGGTCGCGTGAGCACCACGCACATTGCCTGCGATTGCATCGAGATGCACATCCCAAGTGCCGCAGCAGCCACCCCAGATATCGACGTGGGGGTAGCGGTGCGCAAGTGCGCCCATCTGCTCACCAAGCTCCGGCGGATCGCCATCGACCAAGTGACCGATTTCGCAGAGCTGCTGTTTTTCCATCAAAGCGGCATTGGGACGAAAGCTCCGTACCCGCCTGATCCAATCTCCTGGTTCAAGAGCTGGCTCCATCTCGAGCGGATGCGAGCAATTGACGCCGTAAAAATCGGGTCGACTGTCGCCTGCCTCGAGATCAACAGTCGCTATTGCCTCACTCAGGCTCGGTCCAGATTGAAGGCGGCTCGTGCTATCGAGCGTGAAGTACATTGCCAGAGGAAGCCCTACGTGCGCCGCAGCCCGAGAGACGCCAACGGCTTCATCTGTGCTGTTGAACGTCACGGCGCTCACGAGGTCCACCTGTGCGCTCTTCAAGGTCTCAAGCTGCACGCTGTGATATTCCTCCGCCTCGTTGGCTGTGATCGTGCGGTTGAGTTCATAGGCGTCCCCGCGCGGACCAACAATGCCAACAATCATGACGGCGGGAAGTTGGGCTTTGAACGGTTGCGCCACATCGCGGAGAAATTCGATGGACCGCATTTGCATGTCGACCAGAGCGGCAAGGTCAAGCCCGAGCTTTCTAGCCCAATCGGGGCTGGCACGATAATCAAGTCCGCCCATGAGCGCCACGAACTGATGTCTTGCCGCTGTCTCGAGGTAACGCTCGTACATGCCGCGCAGGTCAGCCACGGCGTGCGGATTATCGACGACATCACCGTCGGGGCCGACGGCGAGGCGCGGCTGGGACTGCTGGCCGCCTACGTTCGGGACAAGCGGATCCCGCTGGAGATG
>JANLWR010000822.1:0-1812 GCA_031364625.1 Deinococcales bacterium
CAACACCTTGACCATGACCCAAACCATTTTGACACCAGGATTTGAGACTTTGGCAGACGGCGACAGCACCGTGGCGCAAATCAGTGCCGTTCCACCCGAACATTTCAAAGCCCTGAACGCAACGTATTTTGCCGAAAAGCACAGTTTGATCCAAGCCAACAGCAACGTCCTCGGGCACATTGTCAAGCTGCTCGAGATGACTCAAATTCCTAATGTGCCTTTGCGTGGCATTCAGGATTTGCGTCCCATCCGTCGAGGCGCGATCAGCTTGCAATTGGATGACCTTTACGCGCCCAACGAACCTGTGATTGTTCGTGCGCGTGTGGTCGATGGTGAACCCGTACAACTCGAGGTTCGTTTGCGACATTCTGAGACGCAACAAAGCCAAACTTTTCTTTTGCAAGGCGAGCGTGACACTTGGCAAGACGCAACCCTGGAGGGTTTAACACCAGGCTTGTACCGCATTCAAGTGCGAGCTGTGAGTGGCAGTTTTGATGCGGTGCATGACGTTTTTGAGGTGGCAGGATAATGGATGGGAATTGGGAACCCTGGGCGGTTGACAATCCACCATTGTTGGCACGTTACGTCATGCCTGCCGAGCATTTGGATTTGGGCATTGATCTGGTCATTTTGCGGCAAGAAAGAAATTACCGAGCCATCGCTCGAGCCATTTACGACGCGTTGACAAAACGCGAACTTCGTTACGATCTCAACCCGTATAACTCAGATTCGCGTGAGCAAAAGATTCGGCAACCAAAAACGATTCTCGAGGATTCGCACGTTGGGACTTGCCTTGACCTGGCGCTGTTGTTCGCAGCCGAATGCCTTGGAAGAGGTCTTTTTGCTGTAGTGGTCAGCATTCACGGACACGCTTTTGTTGCCGTGGCAACCACTTCGGGACTCGAGTCTAAGGTTGTGGATGGGCGTTTGAAATTTCAGAAAGGTGTCATTAAAGGTGTCATTGAAAACGCCGAAGATTATTTGGCGCTCGTGGAAGATCACGGTTTTACGCCCATCGAATGCACCGGTTTTGTCAAAGCCAGCACCGCACCAGAAGGTCAATTCGAGGGTATCTCGAGGAATGACGCTGGATTCTTGAGCTTCGAGGATGCCGTTAAAGTTGGTAAGCGTCACCTCGAGAAACCGACAAATTTCAAATTTGCCATTGACGTTGAATACTTGCACGGCATCGAACCGTACAAACCATTTGAAGCCGAATCACCCGCCATTCAGGAGATTCAAAAGGGCATCAGGACACTGCTCGAGGGTTTCCGCACCAACCCCAACGATTCGAGGGTCAATGCTCCACCAGCCGCACGTAACAAATTGTTCGGACGCGATGCAGCCCTGCAAAGCACAGAAAATGCCTTACGCAACCACGAAACCGTACTGGTTTACGGTATGGGCGGCATGGGCAAAACAGCCGTGGCGCTCGAGACGGCAAAACGATTACACAACGCCAAAGTCTTCGCAGACGGTATTGTTTGGATCAGCGAAATTGGTCGCGCTTCAACGACCTCCATTTGTGATTCCATTGCACGGTCACTTGGCAACGAAGACCTGCCAAAACTCAACCCAGACAACCCCAGTCAACGCCAGCAGAAGCTCGAGGGAACACGACAATTGTTAAGCAGCCATGACCTCGCCCTGATTTTGGATGATGTGTCCTTACCCGATGTCGCCCACGAATTTCTCGAGGTGTGCTTACCAGGTGGCATGGGTGCGTTGCTGACCAGCCGCCGCACAGACCTGAACGCCCAAACCTATGTGAAACTGGACGTGCTGGAACGCGAACCGCCGGCGGCCGATCAT
>JANLWR010000880.1:0-5758 GCA_031364625.1 Deinococcales bacterium
GAGTCTTTGGCAATGGCTTGCAAGGCTTTTCTGGTCGCAACAGGACACGTCACCTGAACCCTAAATTGTGCCGCCAAGGTGCGCTGAATCCATTCGGTGGTTGCCAGTTGATGCTCTGGGATTTGCTCGAGCAATGCCTGAACGGTTTTACGGCTTGGCAGCAACATCTTCCCCGAGCAACCAAAGAACTTTTCTCGAGCCTTGGAAATGTCAACAATCATATCCTCTTGAAGTTCCACAATCACCCCCGTTAAAACTCGAGCTTCAAAGACTGCTCGAGTCTACTTTATCAGCCCGTTTGGTCGTCTCTAAAACGCCACCCAGTAAAAAGTTTGATGTCAAATATTGAT
Organism: Deinococcales bacterium; assembly: GCA_031364625.1. Lineage (GTDB taxonomy): Bacteria > Deinococcota > Deinococci > Deinococcales > JAAFIG01 > JANXTZ01. The sequence goes on from JANLWR010000880.1 coordinate 351, forward strand.
ACGCCAATTCCCGATCTTCGCCGCCTTCACCTGATAAAAACAGTTGCTCACAGTACGCCGCAATGTCCTGAACAATTCGTTCAAAACGGTAATACGACAACGCAACTGCATCAAGTTCGGTTGCGCCGTACCCTTGATAAAAAAGTGTCTCTTCCTCGAGCGGCAAACGCCAATAGCTCATCTGCCCACCGCCCACAAACATCAGATCACGCTCTTTGGGCGCAAGAATCTGATCGTCCCAATCCACAATAAAAAAATTATCTTCAACAATCAACAGATTGCCCGCGTGCAAATCCGAATGACACACCACCAAATCCAAAACCCGAGCTTGAAGATTCTGTGCAAGCTTTTCCGTGTATGTCACAAGCTCGAGAATCATTTGTCGTTTGGTTTTCAAAAACGCTGCAAGTTTTGCCGCGACAGGTTCGGTAAAATCATCAGTTTCAACCCGCTCGAGAAAACTTTTCACGATTTCGCGCCACTTATCAGAATACGTTTCTCGAGGCATGGTTTTGATGATCTCAAACGGAATGTTTACCGTGTGAATACGTTTTAAAGCTGCCCCAAAATCCTGCCATTGCCGATCTGAAAGCGCGACCTCATACCCGTCTTGCCCATCAATAAACGGGTACAACATCAATTTGAACGGCTCGAGATTTGCCCGAAGTTGCCCCGACTTGGTGGTTATTGGGGCGATGATTTGCGTTATACCCTGATCGTTCAAAAACTTGGGCAAGGCAGCCGCATTCTCGTCAAACACGCCGCTTCTCAACTTTAGAAAATACGACGTTCCGTTCTCGGCAACGACACGGTACACCGCCGAATGCTGGTCATTGCCAAGCGGTAAAAATTCGACTCGAGCGACCTGCAAACCGAACTCAAGTTGCAGGCAAACCATGATTTTTTCGTTTTGAATAGGAGGTTTCTCGAGCATAAAGGTTGAAAAGCATCATACGTATTTTTGGGATTGAAACTCGAATCCGATGAAAACCGACAGCCTGTACGATTTTGAAACCTTCCATAGACCGACCACCTGCCTGAAGTGCTCTTGACAGTGATCGAGATGTACAATATTCCAAAATACAATTTTGACCAACTGCACTTGAAAGGATTTAAATTCCATGAACGCAGACAACATTGTGATTATTGGTGCAGGACCAGCCGGACTTGCCGTATCGGCTTGCCTGCACCGTCAAGGACTCGAGCATGTGATCTTGGAACGTGAACAAACCATTGCCTCGAGTTGGCACAAACACTATGAGCGTTTGCACTTGCACACCACCAAGCTGCTTTCTGCCCTGCCGTTTACGCCCTGGAAACCTGAAGTTCCTGGTTATCCATCACGCGACCAAGTCATCGAGTACCTTTCGCAGTACGCACTCGAGCACCAAATCAAACCGCGTTTGGGGGCGACAGTCAACCGTGTACGGCGCACCAGTCGGGGCTTTAGCCTCGAGACCAGTGCTAGCACGTTAACACCGCGTTTTGTGGTCGTGGCGACGGGCAACAATGCCGTTCCAAATCAGCCCAATTTCTCTGGACTCGAGGGCTTTGCTGGCAGTGTGGTTCACGCCAAAGATTACAAAAATCCAGAAGCTTATGCGGGCAAAAAGACGCTGGTGGTCGGTTGCGGCAATTCGGGTGCAGAAATTGCCCTTGACCTTGCAGAACACGGCGTGGACGTGGCAATGGTCGTGCGAGGACCCGTTCATGTTGTCCCACGCGACCTGTTTGGACTACCCACCCAAGCCACTGGGGTGATGCTGTCTGTTTTGCCAATTCCAGCTCGAGATGCCATCGTTGGAACAGTCATGCGGGTGATGGTTGGTGATCTCTCGAGGTGGGGGATTGTGCGCCCAAAGACGGGCATCAACCAATCGATTGTCGAATCTGGTCGGATTCCAATGCTTGACCTCGGAACGGTTGCCAAAATCAAAGAGGGCAAAATTCGGGTGCTGCCAGGGGTCACCGAGGTCTTAAATGACTGTGTGCGATTTGCCGATGGCAGCCTTCACCCCTTCGAGGCGATGATTCTTGCCACGGGTTATACCCCAGCACTCGAGCGCATTGTTGAAGGTTTTGAAACCATTGCCGATTCGCACGGCAAACCGCAGCACTTTGGGGCTGAAACCGACATTGCAGGTTTGTACTTTGTTGGCTTTCAGAACTCACCCACTGGGGCGCTGCGCGAGATTGGATTTGAGGCTCAACGTGTTGCCGCTCGGATTCGGCAAAGCAGTTAAAACCAACTCGAGGATCAAAAGGGTGATTGAGGTTTAAAGTGAATGTGATTCACAACAAACGACAGTACGGCATCACCAAAAACGGGATTCAAAAGTTTGAAGTCTCACTCAAAACCCTCGAGGCAAACCAGCACACACTCCACAAGATTGCCTACCAAGCCCAACGAGACGGCATCGAATCGCAACTCGAGACTCTGCGCGAGGAAGTCCAAGCCTTTGAAGCGTTGCAATCTTAGCTTAAAACTTCATCTTTCCATTCCGAAATGGTTTTGCTGTCCAAGTCAAAAACCACACCCACACCAACAATGCTTTTACCAATCAACCCCTTAGCGTATTCCTTGTCTTTGATTTGCGTCAGGGCATCTTCGCTCGAGCCACCAATTTTAAACTCGAGAATCACAAATTGGTCTGGGGTTTCGATCAGCATGTCAATTCGACCTGTGCTGGTTCTTGACCCTAAAGATGCACCTGACGGGCTGGGGTCGCTTTGCACTTGGCTTTGCACGCGCAAACCTGTGCTGACAAATATGAGGTGCAATAAACTGTGGGCGTACGTTTCTTTTTTTAGGAAAATCTCGTAAGGAATGCTGGCTAAAATTTGATTGATTCGGTTAAAAAGCGCCGTAAAGTCTTGTGCATACAAGAATTTCCGTAATTCCAGGGCAAAACTTCCGATGGTACTTGGGAACAACTGACTGTATTCTTCAAGCAATCCTCTCGAGAATGCCACTCGGACTTCTTGATTTGGGTAGGACAGTTCGTATTCCGTGCCAACCATGCTCTGAATTTTTTTGGTGATGGTCAAATAGCCTGTTTGGAACATTAAACCAATCGGGTCTAGGTTTGTCACATTGGTTGCGACCAGTGGTTGAGCATCAGATTGTAAGTTCTCGAAGCTGAAAGGGTCAATTTGCGCGTTTTTAATCATTTCGATTAAGAATGTGGGCGTTCCTGTTTCGTACCAGTGTGATTTAAACTCGGGATTCTCGAGAAACAATAAGAAACTAAATGAACAGTAGACTTTTTGCACGGTATCCCAGGAGTAACCGTTGTACCAGTATTGAATCGCATTCCAAAGCTCAAACATTGGAACATTAAAAATGGTGGCGGCATTCTCGAGATAATCTGGAAAATACCGTTCAATTTCCGAACTGGTATAACCGCAAAGCGTAGAAAACTTGGGGTTCAGGGAAATGTCTTGAATGTTATTTAAGTCCGAGAATAAGCTCAGTTTGCCTATTTTAGAAACACCAGTGATAAACACTTGATACAAGTAACCATCAAGTGGTTTTAGTACGCCATATACACTTTTTAAAACGGTTTGATGATGATTGCGTTTCTCGGGTTCAAACAAAAAATCAGTAATCGGTTGATCGTACTCATCAACCAACACCACAACTTGATCAATTTTTGAAAGCTCGAGGATCAGTTCTTCAAAAGCGCTTTTAGGGGTATCAGACCGTAATGTTAAACCGTATTCTTTGGCGGTTTGCTGAAAACTATCAACCAATGATGCCTCGAGCGAACGTCCTTGAAAATCAAGCCGACTGAAATCCAAGCGAATCACAGGACGGGCTTTAAAATCAAAGTGTTCCTCGAGCCACAAGTCCTTGAATAAATCTTTACGCCCTTCAAAAGCGGCTTTGATGACCGAAAGCAGCAATGATTTACCAAAACGGCGTGGTCGAGCAAAAAAATACCGTCCACCTTCTGCCAGCAAAGGAGCAATCAATTCGGTTTTATCCACGTAGACCATGTTGGCTCTTCGCAGCAACTCAAAATCTTGAATCCCTATCGGTAAACGCATACAAGACAGTGTACAACCTGCGTTCAGAAATCAAAAAAGCTCGAGCCTCAATCATCAAAGCTTGAGCTTTTGAACTTCGTGTTTTTACGACCAATGTTCACAATGCCGCGTCTTCACGCTCGAGGTTTGCAACATAATGACCCAAACCAGCTTCGCTCAATTCACGGTCTTCGTCAGCAAATTCGGCGTACAATGCCTCGAGTGTCGCATCGTTTATTGGTGAATCCTGTCTTTGGCGTTCCCGAAATTTGAGGAATTCTAAGAAATCCGCCACCTGCTGCATTTGGGTTTCGGTTAAATCCGCAAGGGTTGTGACCACTCGTTCTCTGGTGGACATCATGGGCTTATATTACAGCGAATTGTTGGAAATTGCATTTCAAAAATCAACGTTCAGAGTTTCAAAACAAAGCGGCGTGAGGACATCCAAAACCCGATCAGTTTGAAACTCGAGGATCAAAGAGCTGGACGAGATTTGAAGTGGCATTGTGAATCTCGAGTTCAGTGATCCTCAAACCTTCACAAAACGCATCTCGAGATTGTGCAAGTCAATCACTGCACCAACAGCCATTAAGAAATCCAAACCAAGAATGCCATCCAAGACAAAGCCATAATCCATACTCCCAACTTGAACTTTAAAACCTTCAACCGCCTGCGCTTCAATACGAATTTCTTGGAGGGTTTTGCCAAAAACAGTTTCCGAACCACCAATCCCGCGCATGGTTGAAAGCGAATCCTCGAGATCGTAAGTCACACCAATCTCGAGCAGTTTCTCGGCAGAAAGCAGTGTGGTTGCCGAACCCGTATCAAGCAAAACCCGCTCGAGCATTAAGACTTTATTGTTGTGATGAATCTCAAGTTGTGTCAGCAGCAAACCACGGTCAACCTGCAATTTCACGCATGACTCCGAACGCCAAGCCAAACTTGTTCCTCAATCTCGAGGTTTTCTTTGCTGGTATGCACTGGAAACAATTCTCGTTTGGGATTGCTTTTATGGGTTTCAGAATAGGCTTTCCAAGCACTCGCACCATCTGGGAAAATATCGAGCACGGTCATGGACTCGAGAATCCGCCGCCCGTGTTGACTGCTGGCTTTTGTGGCTTCGATCAACAGCCATTCGTTTGGGTAATGTTCGCGTATTTGTTGCCAAGTCATGAGCAAAGTATAGAGCCAAAAGCGGATTTTAGACGAATCGCAACCACTCGAGAATCGCGGCGTTAGAACATCCAAAACCCGAAACGGCATCAAGGTTTGGTGCAGTACGCGGAGGCGGTGGGGTACAAGGTCAGTTTGAAACTCGAGGATCAAAAGGGTGGGCAGACGTTTGAAGTGAAATTGTGAAGCTTGAGTTGCAATTCTAC
>JANLWR010000885.1:0-4276 GCA_031364625.1 Deinococcales bacterium
TGGCGGCGCGTTGTTGTCACGCTGTATTGCAAGGGCGTGGGAACTCGAGCCAACCCGAGTTTGGGTGCACACTTGCAGCCTTGACGGTGCGCAAGCGCTGGCAAATTATCAAGCTCGAGGATTTAAAGTATTCGCCGAAAAAACCGAAAGCGAGAACTTGCCAGAGCAATCCCCTGGCGCTTGGCTTGGTGCTCGTTAAGTCAAAGCATCTCGAGCAGCACATCTGAGCTTAGGTTTAAACTTCAATCCTCGAGCGGTAAATTCACTTGCAACACGCGTAAAACCCTTCATTCCTAAAGTGGTTTCTCGAGCCGTCAAAGTTTGCTGTGTCATTCATGGCTTCGGCTTCAATCCTTGCGTGTCTCTCATGGTTGCTGGTTAGGCTTAGAGTCTCATGTTAGCCCGCCGACTTCCTTTCTACCTTCTGCGCGAATTTGTCCCACTGTACTTGGTTGGGTTGGTCACGATTTTAATGCTCCTGATGATCGACTTTTTTGCCTTCCTGGCGGCGTCTTTTATCAATTACCACACTCCTATCGATGTCATGTTTCGGGCGCTTCTAGACCGAATGCCGTTCTTTTTGTCGTACATGATCGCACCCAGTCTGGCGTTTGCGGTGCTGGTCGGTTTGGGACGCCTCGCCAAAGATTCGGAACTCAAAGCGGTGTACTCGAGCGGCATCCGTCCAATTACGCTACTTGCCCCAATTTTGCTGGTTGGTGCGTTGGCAACAGGCTTAAGTTGGGTCAACGAGAACATTTGGCGTCCAGTTGCCGATCAGCGCTTCAAGACCTCATATTACGCGATTTGGCATTCTGAACCGCCAAGGGTTCAAGCCTTAAAGTCTTACGCCTCCGAAGACGAAAACACTCTGTATCATGCGGGTTCGATTCTGCCCGATAAAGACAACAAACAACTCGCCGAACTGTCTGGCGTCATGATCACCACCCCCGAGGGCATTTACACCGCCACCCGAGGTCGTTGGGATGCAAAAGCCAAAACTTGGGAGTTGTACAACGTCTATCACACCACCGACACCGAAACCCAAGCGGTCAGCGACCCCGAAGTGCGCCGCGTCTTCCCGTTTACCCTGCCCGTCGAACCCGACCTGATCCCTCCCGAAGCCCTGCCGCTCCCCGAATTGATGGCTCGAGTCTCGAGCAAGGTCTTGTCGCAGTCCGAGCGTTACGATGCACAATTTAAGCTTCACCGACGTTTTTCTGACCCGCTTGCCGCCATGTTGATGGCAATTGTTGGCGGGGCTTTGGGTTTAACGATTTCCAACCGCGCCTGGGGTTTTGCCGGCACAATTGGTTTGATCGCCGTGTACTGGGGCTTGTGGCAGATCGGTTTTAACCTCGCCTCCGCTCAGGCACTTGCCGCGCCATTGGCGGCTTGGTTGCCCAGCGCGATCTTTGGTATTGGCGCAATCTTTGGTTTGCGGAGGCTGCTATGAACACCCCTCACGTCAGTACCCCCACCGTGCCGCCAGTCAAACTCGAGCGAACCCGCCCCAGAATTACCTTGCTCGACCTCTACATTGTCGGCGAGGTGCTGCCAATGTTGGCTGGTGGTTTGCTGATTGTAATTGTGACGCTGGTCATGGGTGCATTGTTTGAACGCATCGGGGCGTTTCTTGCCAAAGGCGCAAACCCGTTGCTGGTGGCGCAGTATTTGGCGTTCAGGTTGCCCGAAATGCTCTCGCTGGGCTTGCCCATCGCGCTGCTTTTTGCGGTGCTCATGAGCCTCTCGAGGTTGACCCAAGATTCGGAGCTGAAAGCCGCCGTGGTTGCGGGTATCTCCCCGACGCGCTTGACCATGCCGGTGCTGGTTATAGGCGCGGTGGTGGCGCTTCTGGCGTTCATCAATGCCGAAACCCTACAACCCAGAGGTATTGAAAATGCCAGCCGCGTCTTGCGGGACATCATCATTTCAAACCCAAGGGTGGCGTTCACGGGCGGACAGTTTTTTAAAGACGCGCAAAACCAGGTGATTTACATTCCCGATGGTGGTTTGAAAGCGGGCGGAATCCTCGAGAACATCACGATCATGCAAGGTTCGGAAGGACAAGTGCCGCTGTCGATCATGAAAGCCCCAAATGGCAAGATTTTAGCTGACCAAGGTGCAATCGAACTGACGGGCGGCTCGAGAATCACCTACCGCTCTGGCGACGCCCGTCCGGTCACGATTGCGCATTTTGCCAGGGCTGTGATTCCAATTAAGGACTTGCAGCAGGGCGCGAATCTGTCACAAAAACCGATAGACCTGCCCTTACCGACGCTGCTCGAGCGCATCAAAAGTTATCAAAGCCAAGGTTTTAGGATCAACGGCGAATTGACCGCACTCAACCAAAAATTTGCCAAACCGCTCGCCTCGGTGGCATTTGCCCTGTTCGGCATTGCCTTGTCCTTGTACACGCTGCGCAGCAACCAAAGCCTGGGGTTTGTTGGCGTGATGTTTTTAACGTTTTTTTATTACGCCACCTGGACGGTGTTTAACGTCATGGGCGAAAGCGGCGCGATTCCAGCCGTGCTTGCCGCCTGGACGCCCGACCTGCTTTACGCTGGAGCGGGTGTCGCCCTTCTGGCACTGGCACGGCGACGTTAACGCATGAAGTTGAACGAACAAAATCCAAATAACATCATGATGCTCGAGAAACCCCAACAGCGTGAGAACAATGGCGCAAATAATATTTCGGGTGAAATCGTTTCAACGCATTGTAGGGGCGCTGCTCGCTGCGCCCTGCCTTTGCTGCCGATACGCCTAATCACATTCTTATTGGTCTTGCTGTGCTTTTCAAGCCCTGCCTTCGCCAAGAAAATCGAAATCCTTCAAGCCGAAAGGCTCGAGCTTCGCAACGTCACGACGCCTGAGGGCAAAGTCGAAGAATACGTGATCATTACAGGCAAACCCGCGATTGTCCGCATCGACAAGGACGAACTCGAGGCAAACCGAATCGAATTTAACAAAACGCGGCGCAAACTCTACATCGTCGGTCAGGGCATATTGCGCGGCGAAAAGGAAACCATCGCGGGCAATGATTTTGTCGTGGACACCTCCGATAATTCTCTCGAGGGTGTGGATGTGCTGATTGCCACCAGCGACATCGACGTGGTGGGCATCAGCGTCGAACGCCTGCCTGGGCAACTCGAGGTCAAAAGCGGTTATTTTTCGCCGTGCTCGAGGTGTGGCAAGGTTGGCGACGCTTACGGTTTTAAGGCGGGCAGTTTGACGCTCTTTCCAGGAGACCGTCTGATCGCTCGAGATGTCACGATTTTGCTGGCGGGCGAACCGATTTTGTATTTGCCCGTGATGGTGGTCTTGCTGTCCGAACCGAGCCGTCAACCGCGTTGGGTGTTTAGAATTGGCGATTTTAGTGTGGGCGGCAGTGGCAATGCCAGCACCGACACCACGTTGCCCAATGTCGAACTTGATTTGCCGTTTACCACTGGCGATTTTGGGCTTGGCTTTACGCTGCTGCGCTATTACGGCAACCGCAACCCGGCTTTTGGGGTCGGTGTGGACTGGACGTTGTTTGATTTGTTTGGCGGTATCAATAAATCTCGAGTTTTCTTTTTGGCTTTGCCTCCACCCTCAAGCAGCACTTTGGGTGCGCCATTGGCGTACAGGCTCGAGTCTGCTGGGTCTTTTGACATCACCCCAGGCGCAGACCCAGAAGATGCTTTGCCCAGTGTCAAGTACAGTTTTAATCTCTCGAGGGTCGATGAGGGCATCACACGGAGTGAAGATTTGCGCGGCATTACCGGATTTTCGCGGCGCACCGATTTTGGCGCAAAATTCAATTTGGACACGGGCGCTTATGCCATCGAACTTGAAATCTCGAATTATTTTTTAAACCGCGATATCAACCTTGTCACGATTGATCCGCTCAAACCTACGTTTCCAAACTCGAGTTACGTTCCTGGCAACACCTTGTTCTTTCCAGAGTTGCGATTTACCGCCAAGGATTCGTTGTTGCCCAAGTTTGGTGGTTTGACGGCACAAAATTTTTCGGTGACGCTTGGCATGATTACCGCGCCGTACAACCGCATCAACCGCAGCGCCCGTTATGCCGCAGACCCACTCACGGGACTGGTCACGGCGGGCAAGTTTCTGGAGTCGCTGTACTATCGCATCCACGCCTGGCCGATGCTGCTGCCAGCACTCGCTGACCGTGAGGCAGAGGACCTGGTGGCGCTGGCGCAGGCCGTCCTGGCGCAGACTGCGGATGAGGATGGCGACTTGCCAGTGACGCTCGATCCGTCGGCTGGGATGC
>JANLWR010000893.1:0-4070 GCA_031364625.1 Deinococcales bacterium
TCTGATTTGGGTTGCACCTGACATCTAAATTCTTGACAGAAAACGGTGCGTAAAAACTTCTTCTCGAGCGTCGTTTTTGTTCCAAAAGTTCCCAGAAATGGTGCGGCTAACCCTGTACCTGTCAGCGCAAGCGCCAAAAAAGCAGTTACGAATTTCATGCTCAAATTCTACTCGAGCGCAAGTTAGAACCATTCAAACCTCAAGTGTTACAAAATCTCGAGGTAAAACCGTTTGCCTTGTTCTTCAAAGCCAAAACCTTGCAACGCGCCAATGTCCACAGTGCTCTCGGGTGTCAACACCAGTTCAACGCTGCCGCAACCCATCGCTTGACACGCACCGAGGGCTTGCTCGAGAAGCGCACTCGAAACGGTTTTATCGCGGTAACTGGGGCGCACCACGATGCGGTCAATAAGACCGCTCGGGTTTTGATCAAGAATGCCCCAACGCGTCCAAAGCGAAACGAAACCCAGCAACCTGCCATCGTCGGCTTCGGCAACCAGCATGGTCGTGCCTGGGGTTTGCAGCACGCGCAAAAGGTTGGTGTTTAAGCCCTCCGTAATGCCAGACTCGAGTTTGGGGCGTTTCAAAAGTTCCGCCAGAATCGGTGCGATGCCTTTTGCATCGGCGGGTGCAGCCACCCGAATTTGGAACTCTGCCATAGGCTCGAGTGTACACCATCCGTAGTACGAGTCAGGCGGTGCGCACGGCGCACCCTACAACTTTTTACCAACTTAAAGTTTGGGGCATTGCGCCAAAAACCTCGAGTTTTGGGTTGCTGTTTAACTCGAGCATCGCCCAGGTTTCGGGCGGTGTGCCGTTGGTCCATTGGGTTTCGGTGGGTCCGAGCAGGGTGATGTAATCCAAACCGTTCACGTTGCGTTTGTCGAACCAGTGGGCGTGACCGCTGACGCAGATTTTGACTTTGCCGCTGTCCTCGAGAATTTTTCTGGCTTTCTCATGGTTTTTCGGGAAGGCGAACGGGGCGTACTCGGTTTCAAAGTACGGGTTGCCGATCATCGGCTCGCCGTGCAGGGGTTGGTGACTAAAAACGACCACCGGCAAATTCGAGCGGGTTAATTCTTTCTCGAGCCATTCCAGGGTGTCACTTGAAAGTGTCCCTGCGGGTGAGCCGTTGCTGGTCTCGAGAAAAATCAAATGCCAGCCGTGTTTTTCAACGCTATGACTGCCAAGGTTGGTCTCGAGAATGGCTTCTTGTTCGGCTCTGGGCAGCAGGTCGTGGTTGCCGCTGATGTGGTGGCGCTGATACGGCAAACGCTTAAAAACCCGTGCCAGCTCGAGCAGGTTTTGATGGTCTATGGCGGTGTTTTCGTCGGTCAGACGATCACCCAGCTCGAGTACCAGATCGGGTTCGAGGGTGTGAATGTGTTTTTGAATGCGCTCGAGAATGTCCAGCGCGGCGGGTCCTCGCACGTTGCCGGTATCGCGTCCGTAGTGAAGGTCAGTGATGATTGCTAGCCTTAAGCTCATTGACGTGAATTTTAGGACGTGGTTTTGAATTTCAAAGTCCAAAACTCGCACGTGACGCGTACCCGCTCGTATTTCTAATTTGGCTGTGGTCTGGCTGGTTTGAGGTTTTTAAAGTCTAAACAGTGTATTTCACTGTCAGACACAGTTGATTGGACATCTCGAGTCACTAGGGTTTGATGCAAGGAGATTTGGATGTTGACCGTCTCATGAGAAAAACATGAAGGTGCAATCGGTTCACTGGGTAGAATCTGCTATACTCCTGCTGGTCTTATGGACGAACCCCCCAGTCAACGTTTTTCTTTTTCAAATCTGGGAACTCCCCAGTGGCTTAGAAAAGCAAGCTGGGATTTTTTATTGGTTTTTTTGTTTGCTAGCCTTGCCTTTAAGGTGAAGCAAAACGCGTTCTCGAGGGGTTTCGCTCGAGGAACGCAGGCGTTTTGAGGAGACGCCAGAAATGTCGGATGCTGTCGGTTTAACTTTACTGATTTTTTTGATTGTGCTGAACGGTTTTTTTGTCGCAGCCGAATACTCTCTGGTGTCGATCCGCCGTACGCGCATCGATCAAATGGTCGAAGAGGGCAACGCTCGAGCCAAATTGGTCCAAAAAGCGGTTGAAAACATTGGTTTTTATATCGCCGCAACCCAACTTGGTATTACGGTTGCCAGTATCGCCACGGGTATTGTTGCCGAACCAGCCCTCGGACGCCTGTTTGAAGGACCACTGCTCAGTCTTGGAGTTGCTGAGGGTTCGATCAAAACCATTGCCACGATCATCAGTTTGCTGATCTCGAGCTTTATTGCCGTGATTTTTGCCGAACTCGTACCCAAATCGCTCGCCATTCAACGCGCCGAAAGTCTGGCGATGGTCTTGATTTATCCACTCATGGTGTTTGCTTGGGTATTTGGTCCACTCTCGAGAATGCTGGCTTGGATTGGGAGTGGAATCATCGGCTTGTTCGGCGTCAAAGCCGTTTCGGGACATCACACCGCGCACTCTGAAGAAGAAATTCGCATGATTGTCAATGCCTCGAGCCAGCAGGGCGTGCTCGAGAACGACGAAAAAGAATTGGTCTACAAGGTCTTTGACCTGACCGACACAACTTTGCGTCGCGTCATGACGCCGCGCCCAAAAATGATTGCGATAGAAGCCAACGCGACCTTAAAAGAATTGCTCGAGCTTGACTCGGATCACAATTACTCGAGGTTGCCCGTTTATGAGGACACCACCGATCATATTGTGGGCGTGGTGAAAATCTCTGAGGTTTTAAAGCATCTAAACGAACTCGAGCACGTCAAAGTGCGCGACATCGTTCACGAAACCTATTTTGCTCCAGAAACCATGCGCGTGCCAGAGTTGCTGCGAAAACTCAAAGAAAAAAAAATGCACATGGCAATTGTCGTAGACGAATTCGACGGCACGGCAGGCGTGGTCACGTTAGAGGATTTACTCGAGGAACTGGTCGGCGAAATATACGATGAAAGCGACGAACCCGAAGTCAGTCAGATCAAACACCTCGAGGACGGCGTGATGTTGCTCGAGGCGAGCATGAAAACAGATCAGGTTGAAAAAGCGCTTGATATTGACTTTGACGATGACCTGGAAGGTGAGTTTGACACGCTTTCAGGCTTTATTTACCATCAATTTGGTTATATTCCGCAACAAGGCGAAGAAACCGAATTGGAAGGTTGGATTTTTCAGATCGAAGAAGCCGATGAACGCCGTATTCTGAGCGTTCGCGCCACCAAAAAACAAGACCAAAACCAACCGCCCGAAACCGATAAAAACAACCATGCCGCCAGTGAAGGTGCCGCCTAAAGGCTTGACATTTTGCATGTAAACTAAGCCATGAACATTGATCCTGAATTGCTGGCAGCCGCCAAAACCGCTTTTGAACGCGCTTACGCCCCGTACTCGAACTTTCAAGTTGGCGCGGCACTGCTGGGCGTGGACGGCAAAATTTATGCCGGTTGCAACGTCGAAAATGCCAGTTACGGACTCTCGAGGTGCGCGGAACAGACCGCAGTACAAAAAATGGTGTCCGAGGGCACAAGGGGCTTTAGCAAAGCCGTGGTTTACACCCTCGCCAGCCCGCCAAGCTCGCCTTGCGGGGCGTGCCGCCAAATTTTGTTTGAATTTGGCGAAAACGCCGAGGTGGTGATGGTCAACGACAAGAACGAAACTCGAGTTTTTACCGTGTCCGAGTTGCTGCCCGCCGGTTTTGGACCACGCGACCTCGAGTAATCACCACAACGGAAGTTTTAAACCGTCATGTGCAAGTGAAACATTCTCGGGAAGTTGATGCGCAGCTCGAGCGTCCACCCCATGCCCAAGGTGCGTGAGCACGGTCTTGACGGGTTTAACCTTCTTGACCACCTCGAGCGCTTCGAGCACATCGTAAACACTGCGCCCCGCGTAATCGGCACTCGATTCATCCCAGAAACTCGTGCCCAGAACGAGCAACTCGAGGTTTTGAAAATGCTGCTCGAGCGTTGCTTCAGAAAGCCCGATTGAGTCTGAGCAATACACCCAGGTTTTGCCGTGACGCTCGAGTTTGAAAGCGTTGGCAGTGCCGTTAAAACCG
>JANLWR010000080.1:0-2418 GCA_031364625.1 Deinococcales bacterium
CAGGATGCGTTCCTCTTGTTTGATCAGCAGTTCGTAACCACGCACGCCGGGACCCGCCATTGAAATCACGAAAGCGACGTTGGGGTTGCGGGCCGCCACCATCGCGGCGAGCATCCCGCCCTCGCTGTGACCCAAAAAACCAATTTTTTTGCGATCAATTTCGGGACGCTCGAGCAAGTATTTGAGGGTGTCCTCGGCATCATTTGCGAAATCTGCACTCGTACCCGTCTCGAATTTGCCAGTGGATTTCGCGGTTCCTCGGTCGTCGTACCGCAGCACGGCAATGCCTTGAATGGCCAGGTATTCGGCAATCCATTTGAACGGCACGAAACCCGGAATGACCGAGATCGCCTCGTCCCGGTCTTGTGGTCCGCTGCCGGAAAGCAAAATCACCGCCGGAAATGGACCTTGACCCGAGGGAAGACTCAACGTTCCCGAGAGTGTCACGTCGCCGTTGGGAATCGAAACGGTTTGATCGCTGAAGACCGTTTTGGCGCTGGCGATGATCGACACACAGAGCATGAGCATGGCGATGAATGGTGCGATACGTTTCATAAAAACCTCCTGATCGATGCATATGTTTGAATTCGCTCGAGGTGTTCACACCTGGCGACCGGGATGAGCAATTACAATTTAGCTGGCTCGGCAGCAATTGAAGATAGATTGAATCCTTTAACGATCAGCCATACTGCCAAAGTCATTTCTTGTAAACCCAATGGGACCAATAAAATACTGTAATCTATACTAAATACAGCGAACAAACCTGCAGCTAAATAAATTATAGCTCCAACGAGACCCCAAATCGATAACCATCGAGGAACGAGTTCTGACTGATAATACAAATAGTAAATCATTAATGCGCCCAAACTGAAAACAATTTTCAAAATAGAATTTACCTGATCGATAGCTTTGAGTAACAAAATGCCTAAAGTCTGAAAGTAAGAGGCATCTAAAGCTCCCATTTTTACGTATTCCTGACTTAAAGTTAATAGTAACAGCATGATGATTACTATTAAAAGATAGACAACAGCCTCGAGCGCTCCCCTGAAAACAACGCAACTAACAGCCAAAGCTTCGTTATACTTTCTAAAGATTGGAAACATCATAACGGGAACCATAGCGAGTGCTAAGCCCATAATTAATATAAAAAATGCTCCTATGATCATTTGATTCTTATTTTCAGAAACTTTAGTCAAAAAATCTGGATCGTTTAAAATAGGTCCTGTAATAACAGCGCTGAGTATGCCTGCAACTGTTCCAATAATAAACAATACTCCCACAATTCTTGCGGTCATTCTGCTTATGTCCATTCTAGAACCTCTTTTATGGCAATTAATCAACTTTTATCAGATTATAGGGTATAGTTAGGCATTTTTTTCTGAACGTAAGCTAAATTTGATTAAATCTGATTTCTGGTTGTCTACGCCTTTAACCAAAAGCCACAAACCGAGTGATAATTCTGCAATGAAACCAATCGCGTAACTTGGGTAAGATATTGCTGGGTAGTTTGGAAGAAGGAAGAACTGAAAAAACCAGATCAGGATGCCAACACAATCGACCATCAATAAGATGCCCAAACTTTTGGGGAGAAAATTTGACTTGAAAACCAAATAACCGAGTGGAAAAAGCCAAGCGCCATAAAATACTTGAGCGATCATGAACCCACTTTGATATAAATTGAGAAATGACATTGCGAAAGATTGTAGTTGACTTACCTCGAATACTTTCAAGTCATCAGCACCACTCAAAAACAGCAGGGCGGCAAATAGATTGAGCATATTCATGGACTCGACGACGACACCACCCAAGTTCAGCAATAGGAACAGTAAGGCAAGATTTTTATGAACCGGCTTTAACAACACGTATAAAGCCCAAGCTGCCAAAAGAAAAAACACCGCAGAAAGGATGTCACTTATAAAACCGATGCGAAACAGCCACTCGAAAGCCATGATGTTATTGGCAGTGACTATAGCGTCTCCGAATACAATCATTCTGGAACGAACAACTGACGAGAAGATAAAAGTCAGCATGAAAATAAGATAAAGTAACCCTGCCATTCTTGCGGTCTTTTGAGTTGAGTTCATTTTCGTCTCCATGTTGCACGGCACAAAATGGGAATTTGCTTTTCGCAATCGCAGTATCCGGTACGACCATGACGACCGAGCGACCCTCTGTAATTGAATCTGTGTGATGCTCGAGCCGAAACTTTTTCAAGTTGTGGCGATGTGTGCAAAAAGCTCGAGCCTCATCACAATGCTCTCAAGGTTTGCGCGTCTCGAAAATCACTTCGGGGAATTGCTCCGCTGACTCCTCGAGCAGCACCGATGGACGACCCTTCAAGTGTTGGTCAAAGAACGCCAACGAGTAGGCGTTGATGATCTCGTGCGCCCGCTGTCGATCAATCGGCCCGGTAATGCC